>DATKAS010000027.1:0-2671 GCA_035497855.1 Acidimicrobiales bacterium | reverse complement strand
GCGCTCGTCGGACCGATCTTGCTGCGGGTGTTGCTCACCGGCGGCCAGGTCACGCCGACGCTGGCCCCGACCATCGTCGACGGCTTCTTCGACGGCTGGCGATAGAGGCCGAGGGGATCCCGAGACGCGGATGCCCACGCTGACAGGGAGCCAGCGCGCCGGGATCACGCGGCTGCTCACCACCCATCTCCGCCCGTACCGGCGTCAACTCGCGCTGGTCGTCGGCCTGCAGACGATCCAAGCGATCGCGAACCTGTTCCTGCCGACGCTGAACGCGGACATCATCAACAACGGCATCGTGAAGGGGGACACGCACTACATCGTCGCGACGGGAGCGCTGATGCTGGCCGTCACGCTGTTGATGGGCGTGGCGGCCGTCATCGCGGTCTATTGGGGCGCGAAGACCGCGATGGCATTCGGGCGAGACGTCCGCGCGGGGCTCTTCCGGAGCGTGGAGAGCTTCTCCCAGATGGAGGTGAACCGTTTCGGCACCGCGTCACTGACCACCCGTTCGACGAACGACGTGCAGCAGGTGCAGATGCTGGTGCTGATGTCACTCACCTTGATCATCTCGGCACCGATCATGGCCATCGGCGGGATCTTCATGGCGCATCGCATGGATGCGGAGCTGTCGCTCCTGCTCGTCGTGATCATCCCCATCATGGGCGTGGTCATCGGGCTCATCGTCACCAGAGCCGTCCCGCTGTTCCGCCTCGTGCAGCTGAAGATCGACGCGATCAACCGGGTGATGCGCGAGAACCTCGGCGGGATCCGCGTGATCCGGGCGTTCGTCCGCACCCGCTACGAGGAGCAGCGCTTCGCCGAGGCGAACGCCGACCTCACCGGCACGACCTTGCGCGTGACGCGTCTGTTCGCCCTGCTGATGCCGTCGATCATGCTGATCCTGAACCTGTCCACCGTCGCCGTGATGTGGTTCGGGAGCCTGCTGGTGGGGGACGGGCGGATGCCGATCGGCAACCTCACCGCCTTCCTCGCCTACCTGATGCAGATCCTCTTCTCGGTCCTCATGGCCACCATCATGTTCGTGTTGGTCCCCCGGGCCGCGGCCTCGGCGGACCGCATCCAGGAGGTGCTCGACAGCGAGCCGACGATCGTCGATCCGCAGACGCCGTCGCGACCGCTGGAGCGGCTCGGGACCCTCGAGTTCCGCGACGTCGAATTCCGGTACCCGGGAGCGGAGGCACCGGTCCTGACGGGGATCTCGTTCGCCGCGGGGCCGGGCGAGGTCACGGCGATCGTCGGGAGCACCGGCAGTGGGAAATCGACCCTCGTCAATCTGGTCCCGCGCTTCTACGACGTCTCCGGCGGAGCCGTGCTCGTCGGCGGGGTCGACGTCCGCGGGCTGGCCCAGGAGGACCTCTGGGGACTGATCGGCTTGGTCCCGCAGCGCGCGTTCCTGTTCAGCGGGACGGTGGCGAGCAACGTCCGTGACGGCGACGAACGGGCGAGCGACGAAGAGGTCTGGCACGCCCTCGAGGTCGCGCAGGCCAAGGGGTTCGTCCGCGAGATGCCCGACGGGCTCGACGCGCCGATCACCCAGGGCGGGACCAACGTCTCGGGCGGCCAGCGACAGCGACTCGCGATCGCGCGGGCCGTGGCGAAGCGACCGCAGATCTACGTCTTCGACGACAGCTTCTCGGCGCTGGATTTCGCGACCGACGCCAGGCTTCGTGCGGCGCTGCGGAACGAGATCGTCGACGCGACCGTCCTGATCGTCGCCCAGCGGGTCGGCACGATCATGCACGCCGACCGGATCGTGGTCCTCGCGGAGGGCTCCATCGCCGGCGTCGGAACGCACCAGGAGCTCCTCGCCACCTGCGCGACGTACCGGGAGATCGTCTTCTCGCAGCTGTCCCCGGAGGAGGTCGCGTGAGCGAACGACGCGACGCGGATCCCGGCCCGCGGCCGGCACCCGGCCGTGGGTTCGGCGCCGGCCGTGGCCCCGGCATGATGATGCAGATGGCACCACCCGCGAAGTCGAAGGACTTCCGCGGCTCGCTCCGGAGGCTCACCGGGCGGCTCCGGCCCGAACGGCCTCGACTCCTCCTCGTCCTCGTGCTCACGGTCGTGAGCGTCGCGTTCGCCATCATCGGCCCTCGCATCCTCGGCCATGCGACGAACGTCTTGTTCGAAGGGGTCGTGAGCGAGCGGCTGCCGGCGGGGGTCACGCAGCAGCAAGCGATCGCGGGGCTCCGGGCGAAGGGTGAGACGCAGCTCGCCGAGATGCTGTCAGGGATGCAGTTGACGCCGGGAGCCGGCGTCGACTACGCGGAGATCGGGAGGATCCTCGCCACGCTCGCGGGCGTCTACCTGCTGAGCGCGCTCTTCGCCTGGATGCAGGCTTACATCATGGCGGGCATCGCCCAACGGACGATGTACCGGCTGCGAGAAGACGTCGACCTGAAGCTCGCGCGGCTGCCGCTCGAGTACTTCGATGGACACGCCCACGGCGACGTGCTGTCCCGCGTCACGAACGACATCGACAACATCTCCACGACGCTGCAGCAGAGCCTCACGCAGCTCATCACCGCCGCGCTCACGATCGTCGGCGTGCTGGTCATGATGCTCACGATCAGCCCGCTCCTCGCGGCGATCTCGCTCGTCACGGTGCCCCTCTCCCTCGGCGTCACGGTGATGATCGCGACCCGTG
>DATKAS010000026.1:0-6132 GCA_035497855.1 Acidimicrobiales bacterium | reverse complement strand
GCGCTGTGCTCGGACGTCGCCCCAGCGCGTGCACTCGTTCGACCTGTTTAGCGCCCCCGGCAGGATTTGAACCTGCGACCCGCGGATTAGAAGGCCTACAGCACTGAGCGCTGTGCTCAACAGGAAGATCGCAGGTCGCTTGTGAGCGACACGACGCGAGTTATCCGTTGTCCGCAGGGCCGCCGCTGGATGCCGGCACTCAGAGCGAAGGGCTGCGTCGTCTCCAGAGGACACGGCGAGTCACGGCGACCGCGTGGTGAGCTTCGCCGCGCACACGGTGATCTCGCCGGGGATGCCCTTCAGCACGACGGATCGTGGCGCTGAGAATTCGGTGCGGCCGGGCGCGCTGAGGTCACGGATTAATGATGAGACGAGTATCTCGTTGGGTTCGGCAAGTGCGCTGATGCGCGCGGCGATGTTCACTTGCAGCCCGAAGAGATCCTCGTCGTCCCCGATCGGTTCTCCGGCGTGCAGGCCGGCGCGAATCGTGAGGGGGGGTTGGAGTTTGCTCTCCGCGAGCTCGCTCCGAAGCTGGCCGAGTGCGTGGAGCGCCGCGCTCGCGCTGGCGAACGTGAGTAGGAATCCGTCGCCGAGATGTTTGACGACCCGCCCACCGGCGACTTCGACACATGCGTGTGTGACGTGGTCGTGCTCCCGAAGGACTTCGCGCCACCGTTCGTCGCCAAGCTGAGCGGCGAGTGCGGTTGATCCGACGATGTCGGTCACCGCGATGGTCACCGTTTGCGAACTGCGGGGGCGCGGAGCCGTGCCAGCGTTGAATCGATCGCGCAGCGCGGTCGTCTCAGGATCGGGTTCGACGCCGACTTCGTCTGCGAGGATTCGTGCGCACCGATCGTAGGTCCGAATAGCTTCGGCCCGATTTCCCGCAAGCGCGTGCGCCTCCATGAGAAGGCGATAGCCCGACTCACGGAAGGGCTCGAGGCCGACAGCTTCCGCTGACGCCGCTAACGCGAGCGGCGCGTTACGACGTTGTAGCCAAACTTGCGCCAGCGTCTCGAGCGCACGAACATGCGTCGCCGTCAACCGCAGACGCGCGTCGTCGATCCATGGCGCATCCTCGCCCGGCAGCAACGGCCGACGCGCTATCGCGGTCGCCACCGTTGCTTCACTCCACGCCTCGTCGATCGCGTTCCTGCGAATCGCCGCTTCGGCGACGTCCACGGCCCGCACAGCTGCTTCGAGGTCAATCCACGACTCGACCGGCAAGCGCAACTGGTAGCAGCCCGACACCGACGCAACGGCGTCGGACAGTCCGACCGTCTTCAACAACGAGCGCAGCTTGCTCACGATTGACTTCAGCGCGCTCTCCCAAGCCGCTGGCTGTTCCAGCCCCCAGACCGCGTCCGCCAGCGCGTCACGCGCCACCGGCCGCTGAGCGGACAGGCAGAGAAACGCGAACGCGAGCCTTCCCTGACGTCCCGGAAACTGTGCTTCATCTGCGATGCCGCCCGACGTTTCGACGGCCATGCGGCCGGTGAGATACACCCGCACCCGCATAGAAGCTCGCCAACCTTTCTCCAACCCAGACCCGCCATCATGGCAACAGTCCAAGTCCTTCGCACAGGAGACGAAACAACCATGACGAACCAGGTGGCGAAAGTCATTGAGTGCCCGTGCGGCGTCGTGCTACGCGGCTCGAGCGACGACGAGACAGTCGCCAACGCGCAACGTCACGCCAAGGACAACCACGACATGGCGCTCACGCGCGAGCAGGCAATGTCCATGGCAAGACCGGCGTAGCACAGACCCCTCCGCGCCACGTGGCGCGGACCTCCGACAGGTAGCGCCCCCGGGAGCGGCGCGTGATGACGAGGACCGTGTGAGGTCGACGCGATCCTCGTGCATGGCGCCAGATCTCGAGATTGGTGGGGCGTGTGCCCGTCGTCAGATGGTGACGACGGTGGTGCCCACGGTGCGGCCGGCGAGGAGTTCGACGAACGCCTGCGGCGCTTCCTCGAGACCGTGGAACTCGGTGACCTTCGGCTTCAGCGAGCCGTCGGCGACCCAGTGCGAGATCTCCCGGCGGGCCTGCTCGTAGCGATCGGCGAAATCGAAGACCAAGAAGCCCTCCATCCGCACGCGGTTGTTGACCAGCAGGCCCGGCACGCCACGCGGGCCGGGGCCAGGTGTCGACGTGTCGTACTGGCTGACAGCACCACAGCAGGCGACGCGCCCACCCCGAGCCATGCGGAACAGGGCGCTCTCCAGCACCGGGCCGCCGGTGTTGTCGAAGTACACGTCGATCCGATCCGGCGTCGCGTCCTTGAACCTCGATCGAAACTCGGGGTCCCTGTAGCTGACGGCGACGTCGAAGCCGAGCTCGTCGACGAGCATCCGGCACTTGTCGTCGGCACCGGCGATGCCGACGACCCTGCACCCGTGAATCTTGGCGATCTGGCCGACAATGTGCCCGACCGACCCCGCCGCCGCCGAGACGACGACGGTGTTGCCCGGCTGCGGCTGGCCGACCTCGAGCAGTCCGAAGTACGCGGTCAACCCGTTGGTGCCGAGCACCCCGAGCGCCGTGGCCGGATCGGTACCGGCGGCGAGTAGATGCACCTGACGCGCCGCATGGGTCGAGAACGCTTGCCACCCGGTCGGTGCGGACACGAGCGACCCGGTGGGGATGCTGTCGGCGCGTGACTCGACCACCTCGGCCACTCCGCTGCCGCCCATCACACGGCCGGCCTCGGGCGCGCCGGCATAGCTCGCGCTGCCCTGCAGCCCGGCGCGTTGGCCAGCGCCGATCGTCAGCGCGACGGTGCGGCACAGCACCTCGCCGTCCGCCGCTTCGGGCATCGGCGCGCTACGCATCTCGAAGTCGGACGAAGCGAGAGCCCCGGTGGGAAGCGAGGCGATCAGGACCTGACGGTTTTCGGCCATGCAGCCATCATGGCTGCGCACAGCTCGCTGGTGCTCCGAGTCGAAGGGCGAGGTCCGATTCGGGCGGCCCCCGAGATGCATCCCTTGCCGTGTCGTGCGACGGGGGTGCCAGGTCACGAGGCTCCCGCCGAGCTATCCGTTGTCCGAGCGGTGTGCTCAACGCCGCGCGCGCTCTCGCACACAACGTCCAGGTAGCGCCCCCGGCAGGATTTGAACCTGCGACCCGCGGATTAGAAGTCCGCCGCTCTTTCCGGACTGAGCTACAGGGGCAACGCGTTCAGGGTACTTGTGGGCGTCGTTGCGCCTTCCCCAATGCGCGCCCGAGCGCACGAGGCGAGGCCTTGGCGATGTCGGAGATCGGTGGCATCGGCTCACGCGGCGGTTTCACCGAATAGTTCGTCGTCAGGCGTACGACGAGCAGCACGAGTGCGCTGAAGATCATCACGAGCCACACAGTGCTCGACGCTCTGTCGTGGAACACGATCGGCATCGCGACGAGCGCGGCGACCACGGCGACATCGGTCCACTTGTGCACGGGACGGCTCACCATGCGGACGCAACCGGCAGGCGGCCCGCTGATGGCGACGTTGATCAACACGAGGGCTGCACCCGCGCCGAGAAGGGGTGCCGCATCGCCGTGCGCGCGTGCGATCGACAGCAACAGGACGAGCCCGACGATGTACTCCGCGACCTGATGCAGCCAGTACGGCCGCCCGGACGTCGCCATCACCAGATTCCGGTCGGACTTTCCCGCCAAGTTTGGCGGGTTATCCGCGCGAGAACGCCGGGAGGGGTCAACCCAACGCCACCGCGGGGTCGGTGTTCGCGCCGCACACGATGACGCCGATGCTCTCGCCAGGCTTCGGGCGGTAGGCACCCGACAGCAGCGCTGCCATCGCCGCTGCGCCGCCGGGCTCGGCGAGCACTCGCACGCGATCCCAGAGCGCGCGCTGCGCGCGGACGATCGCGTCGTCCGACACGAGCACCGCGTCGGCGACGTACTTCTGCGCGATCGGGAACGCGAGGCTCCCGATCTCCTTGGTGCCGAGTGAGTCCGCCGCGATGCCGCCAACCGAGACTTCGACGGGCGTGCCGGCCTCCAGCGCTCGCTCCATCGCGGGGATGAGCTCGGGCTCGACCGACACCACACGAGCCCGCCCCTCGTACCACGCCGCCACACCGGCGATGAGGCCGCCGCCTCCGACCGCGACGAGCACCGAGTCGAGCTCAGGAGCCTGGCGCTCGAGCTCACGGCCGAGCGTGCCTTGGCCGGCGAGCGTCTCGGGCTGGTTGAACGGATGGACGAACAGCGCCCCTGTCTCCTCGGCGCGCTCGTGCATCGCCGATTGCGCGTCGTCGTAGTAGCGACCGCCGATCATCACCTCGGCGCCATTGGCACGGATGCGTGCGATCTTCGCTTCGGGCGTGGTCTCGGTGACGAACACCTCCGCCCGCACCCCGAGTCGCGCCGCCACATGGGAGACGGCGACTCCGTGGTTGCCGCCCGAGGCCGTGATCACACCGACCGCAGGCACCTCGTTGGACAACACTCGGTTGAAAGCGCCTCTCGTCTTGAACGACCCCGCGTGTTGCAGACACTCGAGCTTGAGCGTGATCGTGGCGTCGACCTCCAGGCCGAAGTCACGGGCGTCGACCACGAGCGTCGGAGTCACTCGCGCGTGGGGAGCGATGCGGTCCGCGGCGTCCTCGATGTCGCCACGATCGATCGCGAGCCCGGCCACTCGGCCAGCCTTGCACGGACCGGGTTACCGCTACCTTCGCGGTGTGGGTGCAGAAGAGAGCCCGAGCTCCATCGAGCCACGGTGGCCGCTTGCGATCGTGCTGTTCGGCTTCATCGCCATGACCATCCTGCTCCGCGTCCTCGAGCCCGACCGAGAGCACCTCGGCCCGGTGTGGCTCGTCCCGACGGTCGAGATCGCCTTGCTGTTCGCGCTGCTCGCGGCCGACCCGATGCACATCGCTCGGCGCACGAAATGGCTCCGCCCCATCGCGATCACCCTCATCGTGACCCTGCTCGGAATGGTGATCCTCTCCGATGCGATCCTGATCCAGAACCTGATCAAGGGAAGCAAGCTCACGCAATCGGCAGGGTCCTTGCTCGCCTCTGGCGCGCTGGTGTGGGCCGGCAATGCCCTCGCGTTCGGACTGCTCTACTGGGAGCTCGACAGTGGCGGGCCACTCGCTCGCTACCGCGGCGACTGCCCGTACCCGGATTTCGCGTTCTCACAGCAGCTCGGCCCCGAGCTCGCTCCGCCGAACTGGCGTCCCCACTACGTCGACTACTTCATCCTCGGGATCACCACGAGCACCGCCTTCAGCCCGACAGACGTGATGCCCATGAAGGCGTGGTCGAAGCTCACCATGGCAGCCCAATCGCTCATCTCATTGACCGTCCTCGGCCTCGTCGTCGCGCGGGCTGTCAACGCGTTCACGTAGATGGCCGCCGACTCGCGACGCTCCACGCGCGTCGAGACGCTCGCCACGATCTTGCTCGCGGTCGCCGCGGTCGCGACGGCTTGGGCGACCTACCAGTCCGCCCAATGGAGAGGCGAACAGGCCGTACACGGAGCGAAGTCGACCGCCGCACGCATCGAATCCTCGACGGCTTCGACGCACGCGGGGCAGCTCGCTCAGATCGATGTCGCGACGTTCACGCAATGGATCGACGCGACGGAAGCCGGAAAGACCCAGCTCGCCGACTTCTACCGGGCGCGGTTCCGCGACGAGTTCAAGCCGGCGTTCGACGCGTGGCTCGCCACACAGCCACTCTCGAACCCGAATGCTCCGTCGACGCCGTTCGCCATGACCGATTACCAGCTCGCGGAGAACAAGGAGGCCGACCGCCTCGACAGCGTCGCGCTGGCCGAGTCCGCCGAGGCGGCCACCGCGATCGACCGTTCTGACGACTACATGCTCGCCGTCGTGCTGTTTGCCGCCTCGCTCTTCTTCGCGGGCATCTCGACGAAGCTCCAGACGCTCCGCCACCGCGAGGTCCTGCTCGGGCTCGGCGCGCTCTTGTTCCTCGGCACGTTCGTGTGGATTGCAATAGCTCCCAAGTTGGTCGCCTGACACCTCCGCACGCTACGTTCGCAGCCGATGGTGGCCGCCCAGCCTGCCGGCAACCCGCTCTCTCCCTATCTCTCGTTCGAGCGTGCGACATGGTCCGCGCTCCGAGCCGCGACGCCGCTCACCCTCGACGAGCGCGAC
>DATKAS010000025.1:0-2862 GCA_035497855.1 Acidimicrobiales bacterium | reverse complement strand
CCACATCGCGGTGCCCCCGCCGGGTGGCGCGCACCAGCTCGCGACGCTCGCCGAGGAGATCGTCGCGCGGCCGCTCGATCGTCGAAAGCCCCTGTGGGAGTCGTGGATCATCGAGGGCCTCGAGCACGGCCACATCGCGGTGCTCACGAAGACCCATCACGCCGCTATCGACGGCGTGTCGGGCAACGAGATGACGCTCGCGATGCTCGACACCGAGCCCGAAGGCCGCGAGATCGGACCGGACACGTGGAAGCCCGAGCACGTGCCCAACGACTTCGAGCTCATGGGGTACGCGATGCGATCGCTCTCGCGCCAACCCGGCAAGCTCGTCACGTCGTTGGGCCGCACGACCGGGACAGTGCTGAACCTCACCCGGCAGAACCGAAGGTCCGACATCGCCCCGCCACCGGCACCGTTCTCGGCGCCGCGCGCTTCGTGGAACCACGCGTTGTCGCCCCATCGCTCCTACGCGATGACGACGTTGTCGCTCGAAGATGCGAAGACGGTGAAGAACGCGTTCGGCACGACGCTCAACGACGTCGTGATGGCGATGTGCGCGAGCTCCCTGCGCTCGTACCTCGACGCGAAGGGCGAGAAGATCGATGCACCGCTCGTCGCCATGGTGCCGATGTCGGTGCGCTCCGACTCGCAGAGCGGCGAGGGCGGCAACCGCATCTCCTCGATGCTGGCCTCCCTCGCGACCACCATCGACGACCCCGTCGAGCGCCTGCTCGCGATCAGCGCAGGGATGCGCCAGGCGAAGGATCAGCAGAACGCCATTGGCGCGTCGACACTGCAGGACTGGGCCGAGTTCGCCGCACCGGCGGTGTTCGGGCGCGCGGTGCGCACCTACGCCCGCTACCGGCTCGCCGACAGGCACCGTCCGATCTTCAACCTCACGATCTCGAATGTGCCTGGACCGCCGTTCCCGCTCTACTCGGCTGGCGCGCGGGTGGTCGCGAACTACCCGATGGGGCCGATCAACGACGGCGCCGGCCTCAACATCACGGTGCTCAGCTACATGAACCAGCTCGACTTCGGAGTGGTCACGTGCCGCGAGCTCATCCCCGACGCGTGGGTCATCGCGGACGGGCTCGGCGACGCGCTCGACGAGCTCAAGGACCGTGCGGTGCCCCGCCCACCCAAGAAGCGCAAGCAAGCGAAGGTCGTGCTCGTCCACGGGGCCTGGCACGGGCCGTGGTGCTGGGAGGGCGTCGTCGGTGAGCTCGAGGCCCGCGGGGTGACCGTTGCAGCGGTCGACCTGCCGCTCACGAGCTACGCGGACGATGTCGCCGCCGCGCGGAGGGCGATCAAGGCCGCGGGGAAGGGCGCCGTCGTGTGCGGCCACTCCTATGGGGGCATGGTGATCTCGCAAGCCGCGAGCGGACTTCCCGTCGGGCGCGTCGTCTACCTGACTGCGTTCATGACCGACGAGGGCGAAGAGCCGATGCAGCACATGCAGGAGCACCCTTCGCCGATGATGAGCGCGATCCGCACCGATGGTGGTGTCCTCAGTGTCGATCCGGCGATGCTGCACGAGGCCTTCTACGAAGACAGCGATGCGAAGGTGGTCGCGGACATCGAGAAGCTGCTTCGTCCGATGCCGCTCGGCGACACCTGGTTGGTCAGTCGCGAGCCCGCATGGCGCCAAGCGCCATCTACCTACGTCGTCTGCACGAACGACAAGGCGATCAGCGAAGGCGCGCAGCGTGCGATGGCGGTGCGAGCAGACGAGGTCGTGGAGTGGGACACCGACCACTCACCCTTCCTCACCCGGCCCGGCGACATCGCGGACCTTCTTGCCAAGCACGTCTGAGAGGCGCTCGAGGCGCCGATCCCACTGCGCGCCAGCGCGCATCATCCACGCGATCGCGTCGGTCAGCGGCTCAGGGCGGATCGCGTACTTCACCTCACGGCCTTCGCGCGCGGCGTCGACGAGGCCCGCGTCGCTCAGTGATTGCAGGTGCTTCACGACCGCCTGACGCGAGATCGGGAGGTCACGCGCGAGCGCGGTCGCGGTCTCCGGACCGCCGGCAACGAGGCGCTCGACCATGTGTCGGCGCGTCGGATCCGCGAGCGCGCCGAACACCTCATCAAGCCGGTTGGGCATCGAGTGATGTCAGTGGACGAGCGCGGCCGCGGACACCCGTAGCCACAACGCGTCGAGGCGGGCCTCCCAGTAGGCCGCCTTCGCGACGCTCGCCTGCGCCGATGCCGGCTCGAGCGGCGTCTCGGTGACGACGAGCCGAGTGCCTTCGTCAGTCGGGCAGAGCTCGAACGTCACCTCGGAGACGGCACCGGCTTCAGGCCACCACCGCAGCGACAAGCGGCGCTCGGGGTCGAACTCGCCGATCAGCGCGTGTCGGAGCGTGCCTTCGTCGTCGACGATCGTGCCGTTGCCTCCGGGACACATGTCGAGGTCGACCGCGTTGCCGAGCCAGCCGCTGAGCTCGTCGCGATCCGTGAGCGCGTGCCACACCCTGGCGAGGTCGGCGTCGAGCTCGATCTCCCGTCGGATCTGCATGGGAACCTCTCAAGGGTTGTGCAACTTCTGGGTTGCACTTATGATGTGCAACGAACTGGTTGCAGCATAGCCCGGCGACAGGAGGCCGACATGCTCGTCCCCACCGTGATCGAACAGACCAACCGAGGGGAGCGGGCGTTCGACATCTACTCCCGACTGCTCTCCGAGCGAATCGTGTTCCTCGGTACCGCCATCGACGACACCGTCGCGAACCTGGTCATCGCGCAGCTGCTCCACCTCGAGAGCGACAAGCCCGATCAGGACGTCTCGCTCTACATCAACTCACCTGGCGGCGACATGACCGCGCTGTTCGCGATCTACGACACGATGCAGTTCCT
>DATKAS010000024.1:0-9517 GCA_035497855.1 Acidimicrobiales bacterium | reverse complement strand
GCCTGTGTTGCAGAGGCGAGGTCGCGAAAGAACAGGATCGTCGTCAGGACGCTTCCGACCAGCACGACGAACATGACCGGGTTCCGTGCCTGGATGCGCGGATCCAGCTTCTTCAAGCTGTCGACGGTCGCCTGGCGGACGATCGGGCCTTCGAAGAGCGGACGCTTCGAAGACCGGTCCCTGCGCTCGGGCGGAGTGGATTCAGCGAGTTGCGTGTGCAACGGAAGCTCCTAGAACGACAGCTGCTCGACGATGGGGCCGAGCGCGAGAGCCGGGAAGAACGTGAGGCCGCCGACGATCACGACCACGCCGATCACGAGGCCGACGAACAGCGGCGTGTGGGTCGGGAACGTGCCGACCGTCGCGGGCATGACCCGCTTGCGGGCGAAGGCGCCGGCCAATGCGAGCACCGGCAGGGCGAGGAAGAACCGACCGATGAGCATCGCGAAGCCGAGGGTGGTGTCCATCCACGGTGTCGCGGCGGTGATGCCGGCGAAGGCGGAGCCGTTGTTGTTCGACCCAGAGGTGAACGCGTAGAGGATCTCGCTGAAGCCGTGCTGACCTGGGTTCCAGATCGTGGTGTGGAGCACGGACGGCACGTACAGCGATGCCGCGGTGAAGGCGAGCACGGACGTGGGCATGGCGAGCACGTACAGCGCCACCATCTTCATCTCGGGCGCTTGGATCTTCTTGCCGAGGTACTCCGGCGTTCGGCCCACCATGAGGCCGGCGATGAACACCGAGAGCATCGCCATGACGAGCAGTCCGCTGAGGCCCACGCCCACGCCGCCCGGGCTGACCTCGCCCAGCATCATGTGCGTCAGCGCCACGCCTCCGCCGAGCGGCGTGAAGCTGTCGTGCATCGAGTTGACCGAGCCGTTGGAGGTGCCAGTGGTGGATGCGGCCCACAGGCCCGAGGCCGCGGACCCGAATCGAACCTCTTTGCCCTCCATGTTCCCGCCACCTTGGGTGGCGGTGACGGCCTGACTTGCCCCCGCGTTCTTGATCTCGGGGTTGCCGTGGCCTTCGAACCCCATCGCCATGAGCGACATGCCGAGCCAGACGACGAACATGATGGCGAACACGGCGTAGCCCTGCCGCTTGTCCTTCACCATCCGTCCATACGTGAACGCGTACGCGAACGGGATCACGAGGATCGCCCAGTTCTCGACGAAGTTGTTGAACGGGTTCGAGTTCTCGAACGGGTGAGACGAGTTCATGTTGAAGAAGCCGCCGCCGTTCGTGCCCAGCTGCTTGATCGCGACCTGACTGGCGACCGGCCCGCCCGGGATGAGCTGGGTCGTTGCGGGGTCTTGGAGCGTGTGCGCGGTCGTGAACCCGTGGAAGTTCTGGATCACGCCCTGGCTCACCAGGATGATCGCCATCACGAATGCCAAAGGCAACAGGATGCGGGTCGTCGAGCGGACGAGATCGACCCAGAAGTTGCCGATCGTGTTGGCTCGCCGGCGCGACAGGCCCCGGATGAGCGCAGCCAGCGTCGCCATGCCTGCCGCGGCCGACACGAAGTTCTGCACCGCGAGGCCCACCATCTGGGTGAGGTGGCTCATCGTGGCTTCGCCGCCATAGCTCTGCCAGTTCGTGTTGGTCATGAAGCTGATGGCGGTGTTGAAGGACAGATGTGGCACGACCGCACCGACGTCGGTGGGGTTGAACGGCAGGTGGCCCTGCAGGCGCTGTAGCCCATAGACGAACAGGAACGCGAAGACGCTGAACGCCAGGAACGAGTAGGCGTAGACGGTCCAGCGCTGCTCACGCTTGGGATCGATGCGACAGACCCGATAGATCGCGTTGTCGATCGGGCGGAAGAAGCGGTCGCCCGGCGCCTTCTCGTCGTCGCCGTACACCTTCGCCATGTAGATGCCGAGTGGATAGGCGGTCAGGACGAGGACGACGATGAGCGCGACGAGCTGCACCCAGCTGGCAGCGGACATGGCTCAGAACCTCTCGGGGAACAGCAGTGCCAGGACCAAGTACGCGCCCAGCAGCACTGAGATGATCAGGGCGATGATGTTGTCGGCGGTCACGGCGTTGTCGCCTCCTGCGCGGCTTCGCCTTCCTCCGACGCGCGGACGAGGAGATCCAGCCCTCGGACGTACGCGACGCACACGGCGAAGAAGGCCACCGTCGCTCCGATGAACACGATGTCTGCCAACTCCCTCATCTCCCGGATGTCTCGAGCCGCACGGATGGCACGGGCACCGGGCCATCCTGTGGAGGTGAGGCAACAGACGGGAAGGGACCTAGTGCCCTCTTAGCGGGAGGCGACCGGCACTTAGCGGCTCGTTAACGGCTTTTCGCGCTCCGCGCGCTTGCACGCGAGAATCACGCCTCGTGGCAAGGGGATCCCTGCGGATCTACATGGGGGCAGCTCCGGGCGTCGGCAAGACCTTCGCGATGCTCAACGAAGGTCGACGCCGGGCGGCTCGCGGCACGGACGTCGTCGTCGCGCTCGTCGAGACGCACGGCCGACCGAACACGATGGAACAGGTCGGGGACCTGGAGATCGTCCCTCGGCGCACGATGGAGTATCGGGGCACCTCTCTCGAGGAGATGGACCTCGACGCCGTGCTCGCACGGCACCCGACGGTCGCACTGGTCGACGAGCTCGCGCACACGAATGTGCCGGGCAGCCGGAACGCGAAGCGCTGGGAGGACATCGAGGAGATGCTCGAGGCGGGCATCGATGTCATCTCGACGGTGAACATCCAGCATCTCGAGTCGCTCAATGACGTCGTCGAGAGCATCGCCGGCGTGAAGCAACGAGAGACCGTGCCCGATGCTTGGGTCAGGGGCGCCGACCAGATCGAGCTCGTCGACATGACGCCCGAAGCCCTGCGGCGACGGATGGCACACGGGAACATCTACCCGGCCGAGCGCATCGATGCCGCGCTGGCCAACTACTTCCGCGAGGGGAACCTGTCGGCGCTTCGCGAGCTCGCCCTGCTCTGGGTCGCTGATCGCGTGGACGAGGCGCTCACCGAGTACAGAGAGCGTCACGGCATCGAACGCCCGTGGGAGACCCGGGAGCGTGTGCTCGTCGCCCTGACCGGGGCTCCGGGCGGCGACCACCTCGTCCGGCGCGCCGCCCGGATCGCCACCCGGGCGAAGGCGGAGCTGATCGGCGTCCACATCCGCACAGAAGACGGCAGACAGGGGCCATCCGACGAGCTGTTGGCGCAACACCGTGCATTGTTGACCGAGCTCGGTGGTCGTTACATCGAGACCGCTGGGGCGGACATCGCGGAAGCGCTTCTGGACGTCTCGAGAGCAGAGCGCGCCACGCAGCTGGTCATGGGAGCGTCCCGCCGTTCGCGCTGGGCCGAGTTCACGTCCGGATCGGTGATCAACCGGATCATTCGGAACTCCGGTGCGATCGACGTCCACGTGATCAGCACCCAAGCCGTAGAAGGCGAGCACGCGCTCCCTCTGCCGCGCCCGAGGCAGCGCACGACGATCCCGGCGCGCCGGAGGCGTCTGGGCTGGGCGATGGCGGTGTTCCTTCCGCCGCTGCTCACCCTCGTCCTCGTGCCGTTCCGCGACGACCTTCACCTCTCGTCGGTCCTCTTGTTGTTCTTGCTCGCCGTCGTCGGTGTCGCGGCGGTGGGCGGTGCGGGACCGGCGATCCTCGCCGCGGTCTCGTCCTCCTTGCACGCCAACTGGTTCTTCTTCCCGCCGATCCACACCTGGACGATCAGCGACGCGGACAACGTCCTCGCGCTCGCGGTCTTCTTGAGTGTCGCGGTGATCGTGTCCTGGTTCGTGGCGACGGTTGCCCGCCGATCGGCCGAGGCGAACCGAGCGCGCGCTGAGGCCGAGACGCTCGCGCGCCTGGCGGGCGCGACGGCGTCCGCAGATCCGCTCACCACGGTCGTCGAGCACCTGGTCGACGCGTTGTCGCTGAAGGGCGCGTCGGTCGTGTCAAAGGTGGGCGACGGATGGACGCTCGAAGCCGCCGGCGGGGCCAACCCACCGACCGACCCAGCGAGCGCGGACGAGAGCATCGACATCGAGACGGGAGTGGCGCTGTGCCTGCGTGGCGAGCTCGCCGCCGAAGACCGGCAGGTCGTGCACGCGTTCGCGAGCCAGCTCGGTGCTGCCATGCGAGGGCGCGAGCTTCGCCGGGAAGCCGACACGGCTGCGGAGCTGTCGAAGGTGAACGAGCTCCGATCTGCGCTCCTCGTCGCCGTCTCGCACGATCTTCGGACTCCCCTCGCGTCGATCAAGGCGTCGGTGACCTCGCTCCTGGCGGACGACGTCGAGTGGGACGCAGCTGCGCGTCGTGAGTTCTGCGTCGCGATCGACGAGGAGACCGACCGGCTCGAACACCTCGTTGCCAACCTGCTCGACATGAGCCGCATCTCGACTGGCGCCTTGACCGTGCACCCGGCGACGGTCGGCGTCGAGGAGATCGTGCCCGCCGCCCTGGCCAGTCTCGGCGACCGCGCTCGCCATGGCCGAGTGGCGTCCGATGTGCCGGAGACGCTGCCGCGCATCGAGACCGATCCCGCGTTGTTGGAGCGAGCCGTGGCGAACCTGATCGACAACGCGATCGCGTGGTCGCCGCCCGAACGCCCGGTGCGAGTCGAGGCCGGGGCTGTCGGCTCGCAGATCCATCTCCGGGTGATCGACCGTGGCCCGGGCATCCCGATGGGCGAGCGCGAGCGCGTGTTCTTGCCGTTCCAACGAGTCGGCGACGGTTCGAATGGCGTGGGAGTCGGGCTCGGGCTCGCTGTGGCCCAGGGTTTCATCCGGGCCGTCGGGAGTGAGCTCTACATCGAGGACACGCCGGGTGGCGGCACGACGATGGTCGTCACGATGCCGGTCGAAGGATGACGACCAGCTCTCGTGTGCTGGTGGTCGACGACGAGCCGCAGCTCCAGCGCGCGCTCACCACGAACCTGAGGGCGCGCGGCTACGAGGTCGACAGCGCGACGTCGGGCGAACGTGCCCTGGAGCTCGCCGCACGTCATCACCCTGACGTCGTCATACTCGACTTGGGCCTTCCGGGGATCGACGGCATCGAGGTCGTGCGCGGCCTTCGCGGGTGGTCGCAGGTACCGATCCTCGTGCTCTCGGCGCGAGGTGGTGAGGCCGCGAAGGTCGCGGCGCTCGACGCCGGCGCTGACGACTACGTCACGAAGCCGTTCGGGATGGACGAGCTGCTGGCTCGCTTGCGGGCCGCGCTCCGGCGTTCCACGGCGGCCGAGGAGGAGGCCGAGGTCATCACCGCCGATTTCACGGTCGACCTCGCGAACCACCGCGTGGAACGAGACGGCGAGGTCGTGCACCTGACGCCGACCGAGTGGCACGTGCTCGAAGTGCTCGTGCGTCATCCCGGCAAGCTCGTCAGCCAGCGCCAGCTGCTGAAGGAGGTATGGGGCCCTGCGTACGAGACCGAGACGAATTACCTCCGCCTCTACCTCGCGCAGCTTCGCCGCAAGCTCGAACCCGAGCCCAGCCAGCCTCGCTACCTCATCACCGAGCCGGGCATGGGCTACCGCTTCGTCGCGGGCGACGTCTGATCGCGCGAGGCTGCGCGCATGACCGCAGCCTCGACCTACGCAGGAGTGGATCCCGAGATCGCCGCCGCGCTCGCCGCGCTGCCGGTCGATCTGGGTGCGGCGCTGTCCGCCCTGTCCGACGATGCGATACAGCTGATCCGCGACGCGGTGGCGCAGATGCCGGCGCCTGAGCTGTCCGATCTCGTCGAGCGAGCCGACCACGACGTGCCGGGATCCGACGGGGTGATCGTGCGCGTGCACCGACCGCTCGGAATGACCGGCACGTTGCCAGGCGTGTTCTGGATCCACGGAGGGGGTCTCGTCCTGGGCAGCCGGATGATGAACGACCTGCGCTTCGATCGGTGGTGTACCGACCTCGGTTGCGTCGGCGCGTCGGTCGAGTATCGGCTCGCGCCCGAGGCGAAGTATCCGGCGGCGATCGAGGACTGCTACGCAGGCCTCGCGTGGATGCACGCGAACGCCGATGCGCTCGGCGTCGACCGGGGCTGCATCGGGATCGGCGGCGAGAGCGCTGGCGGCGGACTCGCGGCCGCGCTCGGACTGCTCGCGCGCGATCGCGCCGAGCTGCCCGTCGCGTTCCAGCTGCTGATCTATCCGATGATCGACGACCGTCAGATCACCGAGTCGAGCCAGTGGCCGGATCCGATCTGGCCTCCCAACGCGAACACCTATGGGTGGTCGGCGTATCTCGGCGCGCAGAAGGGCGCCGATGACGTGCCGATCTACGCGGCCCCTGCGCGTGCGACCGACCTCGCCGGGCTCCCGCCCACGCTCATCTCGGTCGGCGCGATCGACGGCTTCTCGGATGAGGACATCGACTACGCGGTGCGGCTGCGCCACGCAGGGGTGCCCGTCGAGCTGCACGTCTACCCCGGCGCGCCGCATGGCTTCGACTCGTTCGCTCCCGAGACCGCGACAGCTCGTCGAGCCAACCACGACATGGCGGAGTGGCTTCGCGAGCAGCTGGCGCGCTTATCTGTTCCCCGGACATGAAAGAACGGAAGCGATGAACCTGAAGCCGGGCACGAAGTTGCGCAGCCAAGCCGACTCGACCGAGGTCGTCGTCGTGAAGGCGCCGAGCGGCGACGTCGACGTTCGTTGCGGTGGCCATCCGATGGTGCCGAGCTCCGAGGCGGCCGGTGGCTTGTCGATCGAGCCCGGCTTCGATGGCGGCACGCTCGTCGGCAAGCGCTACGCCGACGACGAGGTCGGGATCGAGCTGCTCTGCACGAAGGCGGGCGACGGTGCGCTGTCGCTCGGTGTCGATCCGTTGCCGGTCAAGGGCGCGAAGCCGCTGCCAAGCTCGGACTGATCCTGCGTGAACCTCGCGCTCCTGCTCGAGATGGCCGCCGGCAGCGCCGCTGATCGCATCGTCGTCGGATCTCGCGTCGGAGGCCTCACAGCATCCGAGCTGCACCTGCGAGCGCAGCGGTCGGCCACAGCGTTCGTGGAGAAGCGGACCGCGCATGTCGGCTTCCTCGACCTGAATTCCGAGGCGGTGCCGATCGCCTTGTTCGGCGCTGCACTCGCCGGGCTCCCGTTCGCGCCGATCAACTATCGCCTCACCGACGTCAAGCTCTCGTCGATCCTCGAGCGCCTGGTGCCGGGAGTGGTGGTGGTCGGGCCGGATGCGGTCGATCGTGTGCGGGGGATCGACGGCCTCGAGGTGATGACCACCGCCGAGCTGCTCGCGCTCGCCGCCGATCATGCCGCGGCGATCTCGGACGAGCTGCCCTTCGTCGATCCCGACGATGTCGCGGTGCTGCTGTTCACGAGCGGCACGACTGGTGACCCCAAGGCAGCAGTGCTGCGCCACCGCCACCTCGCGTCGTACGTCATCACCACTCTCGATTTCATGTCCGCCGACGAAACCGACGCGCAGCTCGTGAGCGTGCCGATCTATCACATCGCCGGCGTGTCGGCGATCCTGAGCTCGCTCTACAGCGGCCGCCGCATCGTCTACTTGCCCGCTTTCGACGCGGCGGAATGGGTGCGGGTGATCCGCGACGAGCAGATCACCCAGGCGATGGTCGTGCCGACGATGCTCGGAAGGGTGTTGTCGGTCGTCGAGGCGGACGGCAACGGCTTGCCGTCGCTCCGCCACCTGTCGTACGGCGGGGGGCGTATGCCTGTCGAGCTCATCGAGCGAGCGATGACGGCGTTGCCCGACGTGAGCTTCGTCAACGCGTACGGGCTCACCGAGACGAGCTCGACGATCGCCGTGCTCACCCCGGACGACCACCGAGAGGCGATAGCGAGCGACGATCCCGCGGTGCGCGGCCGCCTCGGCTCGGTCGGCCAACCGCTGCCGACGATCGAGCTCGAGATCCGCGGCGCGGATGGCGAGCCGCTGGGCTCCGGCGAGCGGGGCGAGATCTACGTGCGTGGTGACCAGGTGGCGGGGGAGTACCTGGGGCGCAGCCTGCTCACCGACGACGGGTGGTTCCCGACGAACGACGCGGGCCATCTCGACGCGCACGGGTTCCTCTTCCTCGACGGCCGCCTCGACGACGTCATCGTCCGCGGGGCCGAGAACCTGTCGCCGGGCGAGATCGAGGACGTGCTGCTGAGCAACCCCGGTGTCGCCGAAGTTGCGGTGGTGGGCGTGCCCGACGAGGAGTGGGGGGAAGCGGTCGCCGCCGCAGTCGTGCTCGAGCCGGGTGCAGCGATCACGGAAGACGAGCTGAAGGAATGGGTGCGAGATCGGCTGCGGTCGACCAAGACGCCGGCAGTGATCGACTTCCGCACCGAGCTTCCCTACAACGAGACCGGCAAGCTCCTACGACGTGTGCTCCGTGACGAGCTCGGTCAGCGCTGACGACCTCGTCGCGCGGATCGCGCTCGATGACGAGGCGCTCACGCGTGCAGATCCGCCCCTGGTCGTCGTCGACCTGGACGGCGCGGCGGAGGTGAGCATGCCCGCTTCCGTGCGCTCGGTGCCCGTCGTGCTCGTGGGGCTCGGTGATGCGACGCGGCACGGTGTCGGGGTCGCTCGTGCACTCGACTGCTGCACGGACGATCCGGCTGTCGTCGCCGCCGTCGAGCGCACGGTGCGTGCTGCGCCGCGCGCGTCGATCGCAGCGGCCCTCTTGCTCCGGGGCCGGGACGGCAGGGACGTGGACGAGGCGCTCGTCGCCGAGTCGACGACCTACTCGATGTTGCAGGGCGGCCCCGAGTTCCGCGCGTGGCGAGCGTCCCGCGCGGTGAAGGCGACGCCGCCCGACGCCGCGCCCGTGCTCGTCGCGCGAGATGGCGACCTCCTCCACGTCACGCTCAACCGTCCCGATCGACACAACGCCTACTCCTCGGCCATGCGCGACGAGCTCGTCGCGGCACTTCGGATCGCGGTGGCCGATCCCGAGCTGCGCGTGCTGCTCGATGGCGCGGGGCGGTCGTTCTCCAGCGGAGGGGATCTCGACGAGTTCGGCACGTTCCCCGACCCCGCAACCGCGCACGTGGTCCGCCTGACCCGCAGCGCCGCCCGGCTCTTGGCGCACATCGGCGATCGCGTCGAGGTGCGACTCCACGGCTCGTGCCTCGGCGCAGGCATCGAGCTCGCCGCGTTCGCGGGCCATGTCGTCGCCCGCTCCGACACCAGGATGGGACTTCCCGAGGTGCCGCTCGGCTTGGTGCCCGGGGCCGGGGGCACGGCGAGCCTCCCCCTCCGCATCGGCCGGCAGCGCACCGCGCTCCTCGCCCTCACGGCAGAGCCGATCGACGCGCCAACGGCGCTCGCATGGGGGCTGATCGACGAGGTCAGCTGAGCACGTCTCGGGGAGTGCGGGCATGGGGCAGCGCGGCCTCGACCATGGCGGGCGCGTTGTCCCACTCGCCTGCGAGCGCGGCGGCCACTCCGGCGAGGGCGACGTCGAGCAACCACCGGCCGCCCGACGCGAGACGGTCGAGGACGGCGGCGGCGGCCGTGAGGCCCGTCGCAGGATCCGCGACCGCGTCAGCACAGAACACGGGGCCTC
>DATKAS010000023.1:0-5888 GCA_035497855.1 Acidimicrobiales bacterium | reverse complement strand
GGCTGGGCCGGCGGCGGTCGGCGGGCGCGACCCTTCCGTCTCCGCGTCGCGGACAATCCCGAGATCGCCGAGGCGCTGCGCCACGCCGAGCCTCGACGGGTGACGCTGGAGTCGGCGAAGCCACAGGCGCGGCGCATGCTGCGCGCGGTCGGGCTCAACAGCGCGCTGATCGCCCCCATCATCACGAGCGATCGCACGATGGGGATCTTGCTGGCCGGCTGGCTCGACGAGGATCGCGACGGTTCCACCGACCCACGCCTGGTCGAGGCGCTCGCGGGTGTCGCGGATCAGGCAGGCATCGCGCTCGAGCGCGCCGAGCTGCTCGAGCAGGTGCGCCATCAGGCACTTCACGACCCGCTCACCGACCTGCCGAACGCGTCGCTCGTGCGAGACCGCGCCGATCGTGCGCTCGCGAGCCTCAGCCGCCATCCCGGTCGCCGCACGGGCTTGTTGTTCATCGACCTCGATCGCTTCAAGTCGGTCAACGACGCGCATGGGCACGCGGCGGGCGACGCGGTGCTCCGCGAGGTCGCGCACCGACTCGCAGGATCAGTGCGCGCAGGCGACACCGTGGGCCGGCTCGGCGGCGACGAGTTCGTCGTCCTCCTCCCCGATCTGTCGGGTCCGGGCAACGCGTACGCGGTCGCCGGCAAGGTGCTCGAACGGCTCCGCACGCCGATCGAGGTCGAGGGACAGCCCACGCTCGTGACGGCAAGCGTCGGCGTCGCCGTGGCGCCCGACGACGGCATGGACTACGAGGCCCTCCTCGCCCGCGCCGACGCGAGCATGTACCGCGCCAAGGAATCGGGCCGCAACACCGTTCGCGGCACCGGCGCCGGCCCCACCTGACCGGCCCCCCGCCCCCAGCCCCCAGCCCCCGGCGAGATTGATGAATTGGGCGCGTCATGCCGCGCTCGAATCATCAATCTCTCTCGGGAATGTCGCACCCCCCTGTCAGTGTCTCGTGCCATGACGGCGGACATGATGAGGAAGGTCAATCGGCTGACGCGGCGACAGCGCAGCCTCATCACGCGCTCTCAAGCGTTCTTCATCGGCCTGACGGACGCGCAGATCACCGCACTGCTGAAACAACAGCTCTGGTCCGAGATCCGGCCGGGTGTCTACGCCGTTGCTGGTGCGGCTCCGTCGCGGGACCAGGCGGTCCTCGCCGTGCTCCTCTCTGCAGGAGAAGGGGCATATGCGTCGCATCGCACCACGGCCTTCATGTACCACGTGCGACGCGTCGAGCTGCCCGAGTCGATCGACGTCGTCACCGCGCTCGATCGGCGGGTGATGCTCGACGGGGTCAACGGACACCGATCACGCGAGCTCTTCGATGCTGACCTCACCGTGCACGCCGGCATCCCGACGGTCTCGGCTGCCCGTGCCCTCATCGACATCGCTGGAAGCTTCCGCCACGACGACGTCGGCAAGGCGCTCGACGACCTCTTGCGCCGGCGCGTCTGCACGCTCGACGACGTTCGGCGCTGTGCCGGCCGCCTCCACGCCGGCCCCGGTCGGTCGCTCCGCACCGTGCACGACGTGCTGTCCGAACGGTGGGCTGGATACGACCCCGGTGAGAGCGACCTCGAGACCCGCGCGCTGCGCGCGATAGCGAAGGCCGGCCTTCCGCTTCCCAAGCAGCAGCACCGCATTCGCCTCGGAGGCAAGCAGGTCCGCATCGACCTGGCCTACCCCGAGCTGAAGATCGCGATCGAGGTCGACTCGTGGGAGTACCACGGGCAGCGGTCATCGTTCGACTGCGACCACATCCGGCGAGACGAGCTGATCCTCCTGCAATGGGTCCCGTTCACCTTCACGGCGACGATGACCGACGACTACATGGCGGAGTCGACGCGCACCTTGATCGAGCACGCACGCGCCCGTCTCTCGCACAAGATTGACGAATCGGGCGCGGCATGACGCGCTCCATTCATCAATCTCGCCGGGAGGCGCCGGGTCGCCGGGTCGGCGCCGGGAGGCGGCGGGGGGCGGCGGTCAGGCGGGGATGACGCGGCGCATCGTCTCGATCATCTCGTCGGCGGTGGCGCCCGGTGTGAGCACGGCCGCCACGCCGGCGTCGAGGAGCTTCGGCACGTCGGGCGCCGGGATGATCCCGCCCACGATCACAGGGACGTCGACGCCCGACTCGCGCAGCTTCTCGACGACCTTGGGCACGAGCGTCATGTGCGCGCCCGACAGCATCGAGAGCCCCACCGCGTCGACGTCCTCGTGGATCGCTGCCGCCGCGACCATCTCGGGTGTCTGGAACAGGCCGGTGTAGATGACCTCGTAGCCAGCGTCGCGCAGGATGCGCGCCACCACCTTCACCCCCCGGTCGTGCCCGTCGAGGCCGACCTTCGCGACGAGCACACGCTGCGTCATCCTGTCGTCACTTCCGGCTGTAGTCGTAGAAGCCGCGGCCGGCCTTGCGACCGAGCAGCCCCGCTTCGACCATGCGCGAGAGCAGCGGAGGCGACGCGTAGAGCGGCTCCTTGAACTCCGCGTACAGGGAGTCGGCGACCGCCATCGTGGTGTCGAGCCCGATGAGGTCGGCCAGGTGCAGCGGCCCCATCGGATGCGCGCACCCCTCGACCATCCCGGTGTCGATGTCCTCCGCGGTCGCGAAGCCGGACTCGAGCATGCGGATCGCTGACAGCAGGTACGGGATCAGGAGCGCGTTCACGATGAAGCCGGCGCGGTCCTGGGAGCGGATGACGCGCTTGTCGAGCTGGTCGGTGGCGAACGTCTCGGCTCGCTCTGTCGTCGACGGCGCGGTGAGCAACGAGGTCACCACCTCGACGAGCTTGAGCACCGGCACCGGGTTGAAGAAGTGGATCCCGACGACGGCCTCTGGCCTCCGTGTCGCCATGCCGAGCTTCATGATCGGGATGGACGACGTGTTCGACGCCAGCACCGCATCATCCGCCTCGACCACCTTGTCGAGGAGGCCGAACACCTCCGCCTTCAGCTCCTCGGACTCGACGACCGCCTCGACCACCAGCTCGCGGTCGGCGAGGTCGCCGTAGTCGGTCGTCATCCGGATGCGAGCGAGCGTCGCGTCGCGGTCGGCCTCGCTCATCTTGCCGCCCCGCGTCGCACGGTCGAGCGAGGACGTGAGGCGTGCGAGCCCCGCCTCGGCCGCCTCGGGAGACGCTTCGCGGACCACGACGTCGAGACCCGCTCGCGCGCACACCTCGGAGATGCCCGACCCCATGAGACCGCACCCGACGACCCCGACTCGCTCGATCACCATGTGCGCAGTCTGGCCTACGCGATCCGGCCTCGCGTCACGGTACGCGCCCGTCGCGGATCGCGTCGACCGCGTCAGCGCACTCCTCCAGGCGCGTCTTCGCAGCCTGGTACCCGATGCGCACCAAGGTGTCGACCTGGCGGTAGTCGGTGAGCGCGAACGGGTCGAGCGGCGGAGCGATCAGCAGGTCCGCACGGGCGGCGGCCCGCTCGCCCTCCGCGATGCTCGCGACGATCGCGGTGCGATACAGGATCCGCACGATGCTCGGGAACGCCGACTGATGGCCCGGACGCGCCGCGCGACGGACGAAGTCGAACGGCGACGTCACCTCGCCGAGCGACGCATCCACCGACAGCGCCTCCCGCGATGACACGTTGACTGCGATGACCGGCCCGGCCGAGCGCACGCGCAGCGCGTCGACCGGGAGGTTGTCGAGCACGCCGCCGTCCACCACGAGGTGACCATCGCGATCGACCACCGGAGGCCAGATGCCGGGAGGCGACGCGGTCGCGCGGGCCCACACAGCGGCACTGCCCCGATGCTGCGGCACCATGCGGCAGGTCGTCAGGTCGACGGTCGTGACGAAGCACGGCAGCCACGCATCCTCGATGCCAGCGGAGCCGAACATCCGCTCGAACATCGGGCGAGCGGTGCGCACGGAGAGCAGCGACACCATCGGCACGGTGAAGCGACGTTGGATCGCGGCCGCGCCCCACTCCTTCCTGTTGCGCTCCTGCATCTCCTGCGTCGACCACTCGAAGCCGAGCTGCAGGCCCATCACGCCGCCCATGCTCGAACCCGCGATGCGATCGATCGGGATGCCGGCCTCCAGCAGCGCGCGCACTGCTCCGATCTGCGAGAGCGCCCGCGCTCCTCCTCCTCCGAGCGCGAGGTGGACGGTGCGGCCGGCGAGATGTCGACCGACACGGGCGAGATCGCCGCTGTCGCCGAGGCGGACGTGATGGTGCGCGACGAACGAGCGGAGGTCGAGCCAGCGCCCGGTGCCGTTCGGTTGCGTCGTCCTCGGCGGATGCAGGAGCACGAGCTCCTCGGAGGGCGTGACGTCGCCGCGGTCGAGCTTCTGCAGCACGGCTCGCACCGGTTCGACCGACGGTGTCGACCTCGCGTCGGCGACGATCACGAGTCGATCGGACTGCCGCGCGCACGCGACCTCCCACGCGCCGGCGTCGTGCGTGCCGACGAGGAGGACGAGGCCACTGGGCCGCTCTGCGGCGTCGATCGCGTCCGCGAGCGCTGCTTCGGAGGTGTCGGCCACCGAGCCGATGCGGAGCACCGTCGCGTCCGTGCCGGACGGGAGCTGCGCCAGGAGCGCGTTCACGAACGCGTCGACGTCGACCTCACGTCCCCCGGGCAAGAACGCCACCGTGCCGATGCCCGACTCGGTGCGACCGGTGCGCCGGTCGTTCATGCGTGCCGCGATGACCCGCGCGATCGGCAGCACGATCCTCGGCGTGCGCTCGACGGCACGTTCGAACGCGGCTCTCGAGAACCGTGCGAGCTCCGTGTCGCGCACCGCGACCACCGTCGCCGATCGGGGCGCTCCCGTCAGCAAGCCGAGCTCGCCGATCGCGTCGCCGCGCGCGAGCTCTCGGATGATGACCGTCTCCCCGGTCTCGTCCTTCGTCATCACGCGCACGCGACCGCGGACCAGGACGTAGAAGCTGTCGGAGACGTCGCCCTCGTGGAAGAGCGCCTCGCCCCCCGGCACCTCGACCCATTCGACGTCGGCGAGCAGCTCGTCGAGCTCGTCAGCGCTCAGGCCGGCGACGAGGTCCATGGCCGCCACGGCCTCGCGCGCGCGGGCAGGGCGACCGATCGCCTTCACGCGATCGCCTTCACGGCTCCCGATCCGTCGCCGTGCGGTAGTCGCCGAAGGTGGCGTCACGCGCATCGAGTGCCGCGGTCACGCCTTCGGCGAAGCGGCCCATGTACTCGCGCGACGAACCCTGGTGGAACCCGAGCGCGTTGATGTCCGCAGTCGCTCGGATGCCGTCGCGGATGCCCATCGCCTCCATCGCCCGGTGCACGACGCGCTTGTTGAGCGCCTGGAGGTCCGGCGGCACCTTGGCGACACGCTCGGCCATCTCGAGGACCGCCTCGTCGAGGTCAGCGGCCGGGAACGAGCGGTTCGCGAAGCCGGCAGCGACCGCGTCAGTGCCGCTCATCGAGTCGCCGGTGAGCATCGCTTCCATCGCGCGGCGCATCCCGAGCAACCAGGGCTGCCACGCCATGTCGGGCGGCGACATCAACCGCACCGGCGGGTAACCGATCTGGGCGTCGTCGGCGACGTACACCAAGTCACAGGCCGATGCGAGCTCTGTGCCGCCCGCGAGGCAGTAGCCGTGCACCTGTGCGATGAGGGGAGTCGCCATGTCCCACATCTCGAACCAGCCGTGCACGACGTGACGCGCCCAACCTCCGTCGGCGCGAGAGATCGGCCACGGCAGCTTCTCGCTCGGGTCTTGCGCGAGGTCGTAGCCGGCGGAGAAGCACGGGCCGGCGCCGCGGATCACGATCGCGTGCACGGCGCGCGAGCTGTCGGCCTCGCGAAGGGCGGCGAACAGATCGCCGCGCAACGCGTTCGAGAGCGCGTTGCGCTTGTTCGGACGGTTCA
>DATKAS010000022.1:0-2202 GCA_035497855.1 Acidimicrobiales bacterium | reverse complement strand
CAGATCCTCTTCACCGACAAGACGGGGACGCTCACCGAAGGGACCATCACGTTCAGCGGGTCGGTCGATTCCGACGGCAAGGACGCATCCGAACCGTTTCGATGGGGCCTCCTGTGCAACGAGGCATCGATGGCGGCGGATGGGCCCGTCGGTGGCAACGAGCTCGACCAGGCCGTGCTCGTTGCTTCCCGCGATCCGAAACAAGCCGCGACGGTGAAGGACGCGTCGGGATATCGCCGATTGGGGCTCGTGCCGTTCGACTACGAGCGGCAGATGAGCTCGGCGCTCGTCGCCGGGCCGGACGGCAACCCGCTGCTCATCACGAAGGGTGCCCCCGAACGCGTCCTCGCCAAGTGTTCGGCGCTCCCGTCGGGCGCGCAATGCACTCTCGAAAAGCTCTTCACCGACGGCGACCGAGTTGTGGCGGTAGCCACGCGTGATCTGCCCGGGGCGTCGGCTCCGAGCGCGGCGGACGAGCAAGATCTTCGATTCGCCGGATTCCTCACCTTCGTCGACCGGCCCAAGCCCGACGCCGGCACGGCAATCAAGCAACTCTCCGCGTTGGGTGTCGACGTGAAGATCGTCACGGGCGACAACGGTGTGGTCGCGGCCAAGGTGTGCCGAGACATCGGGCTGACGGTCGCAGGTGTCATGAGTGGCGTCGATCTCGACAAGCTCGACGACACCGCGCTCGCCACTGTGATTCCGAACACGACGGTGTTCGCGCGCGTCAGCCCCGAGCAGAAGTCGCGCATCATCAAGATCGCCCATGGCACGGGCCGCGACGTGGCGTACATGGGCGACGGTGTGAACGACGCGGTGGCGCTCCATGATGCCGACGTCGGCATCTCGGTCGATTCGGGCACCGACGTGGCCAAGGACGCAGCCGACATCGTGTTGCTCGACAAGGACCTGGGTGTCCTCGCCAAGGGTGTGTCGGAAGGCCGGCGCGTCTTCGCCAACACCATGAAATACGTGCTCATGGCCAGCTCGTCGAACTTCGGGAACATGTTCAGCGCGGCCGGAGCATCGCTGTTCCTGACCTTCCTGCCGATGCTCCCGTCGCAACTTCTCCTGAACAACCTCCTCTACGACGCCGGGCAACTGGCGATCCCGACGGACAACGTCGATTCCGAGCAGCTTGCGCGCCCGGCAAGTTTCGACATCGCGTTCATCCGACGGTTCATGTTCGTGTTCGGCCCGGTGAGCTCGATCTTCGACTTCCTCACGTTCTGGGTGTTGATCGGCTGGCTCGATGCCGGCGTCGCCGAGTTCCGCACCGGCTGGTTCGTCGAGTCGATCTTGACGCAGACGCTCATCGTCTACGTGATCCGTACGCAGCGCGTCCCGTTTCTGAAGAGTCGGCCCAGCGCGCTCATGTTCGTCGCCCCACTGAGCGCGGCCGCGGTCGGCGTGTTCCTGACGGTGTCGCCGTGGAGCCACGCGCTGGGATTCAAGCCCCTGCCGGTCAAGTTCATCGTCGTGCTGGCCGTCATGATCGTGGGATACATGGTGCTAGCCGACTTCGCCAAGCTCCTCTTCTATCGATCGCTTGCGGCAAACGCCGCACACGCCGCGGACGCACCGCCGACCACTGCCCCGAGCTCCGATCGGCAGCTGCAGCGACGCGCAGCACCGTTCACGGCCCACGTGTTCTCGGGTGTGCGACGGTTGCTGCATCGCGGCACGGCCGACGCGGCGCACTCGTCCTCGTCCTCGTCGAACACGTGACCGCGTGGTGAGCGCGCGCAGCTGATCCGTCAGGCTGAGGCAATGAATGCGGACCGGTTGCGTCGAGCAGTGGAGCTGGCGCTTCTCGCGACGCTCGTGTTCGCGGGGACCGCGTGCAGTCGGGGTGGCGGGACGACCACCCTTTCCTGGTACGTAAACCCTGACAATGGCGGGCAGGCCCAGATCGCGCAGCGTTGCACCGATGCCGCGGGTGGTCGCTATCGCATCGTCACGAGCCCCTTGCCGAGAGACGCGAGCGACCAGCGCGAACAACTGCTGCGGCGTCTCTCGGCGAAGGATTCATCAATCGATCTCATGAGCCTCGATCCCGTGTTCGTCCCTGAGTTCTCGGAGGCGCAGTTCCTCGCGCCCATCCCGCACGCAGCCGCGGCCGCACTCACCGAGGGCGTGGTGAGGCCGGCCGTCGTGGGCGCGACGTGGAACGGTCAGCTGGTTGCGGCGCCGATGTGG
>DATKAS010000021.1:0-9726 GCA_035497855.1 Acidimicrobiales bacterium | reverse complement strand
TCGTCTTCGCGGGCCTGATGGCCAAGGACGGCGAGGACCGTCAGTTCACGCAGGTGCTCTACCAATGGCTGCCGGTCGGCAGCCTGCACGTGGACGTCGGGTTCCTGGTCGACCCGCTCTCGATCACGATGGTGCTGTTCGTCACCGGGATCGCGACGCTCATCCACGTGTACTCGATCGGGTACATGCACAAGGACGAGAAGTTCTCGAAGTTCTTCATCTACATGAACCTCTTCGTCTTCTCGATGCTGATCCTGATCCTCGGCAACAACCTCGTGCTCACGTTCGTCGGCTGGGAAGGCGTCGGGGCGTGCTCGTACTTCCTCATCGCCTTCTGGTTCACGCATGAGGCGAATGCGGTCGCGGGCAAGAAGGCGTTCATCACGAACCGCGTCGGTGACTTCGGCTTCATGCTCGGGATCTTCCTCACCTTCTCGGCGCTCGGCACGGTCAACTACCTCGACATCAGCTCGAAGGCGACGACGCTCGCAACCGTCACCGCGACCGCGATCGCCCTGCTCTTCTTCGTCGGCGCAGCGGGCAAGTCCGCGCAGCTCCCGCTCTCGGTCTGGTTGCCCGACGCGATGGCCGGCCCCACGCCCGTCTCCGCGCTGATCCACGCCGCGACGATGGTGACGGCCGGCGTCTACCTGCTCTGCCGACTCGCGCCCGTGCTCGACCAGAGCTCGGCCGCGCTCAACGTCATCGCCATCGTCGGCGTGATCACGGCGCTGTGGGCCGCGACCGTCGCGTGCGCGCAGCACGACATCAAGAAGGTGCTGGCGTACTCGACGATCAGCCAGCTCGGCTTCATGGTGCTCGCGGTGGGATGCGAGGCGTACGTCCCGGCGATCTTCCACATGATCACGCACGCCTGCTTCAAGGCATTGCTCTTCCTCGGCGCTGGATCGGTGATCCACGGCTTGGGCGGTGAGCAGGACATGCGCCGCATGGGTGGCCTGCGCAAGGTCATGCCGATCACCGCGGGCACGTTCATCGTGGGCTGGCTCGCGATCTCCGGCATCCCGCCGTTCGCCGGCTTCTGGTCGAAGGACGACGTGCTCATCAACGCCTACGACAAGAGCCCGCTGCTCTGGGTGTTCGCGTCGGTGGCCGCGGTGCTCACCGCGTACTACATGAGCCGGCTCGTCTTCCTCACGTTCTTCGGCGAGCCGCGGTGGAACGCGGGGCACGACGGCGAGCACGTGCACGCTCACGAGTCGCCGGCGATCATGACCGTGCCGCTCGTGCTGCTCGCGATCCTCTCCACCCTGATCGGCGTCATCGACCTGCCGTTCGGTGGTCTCGACTTCCTCGAGCAGTTCCACGATCCGCTGTTCGGTGACATCGGCCGAGACCTGTCGATCAGCGGAGCCACCGAGGTGGTCCTCATCATCATCGCCACCGTGCTCGCGGTGCTCGGCATCCTGCTCGCCTACGAGGCCTGGCTCCTGCACAAGGTCGAGGCCGAGCGGCTCGAGCCCGAGGTCCTCCAGCACGGCTGGTACATCAACGATGCCTACGCCGCGTTCTTCGGCGGGCCCGCTCGCGTCGGTGCCCAGTTCACGAGCGACGTCGTCGACCACGAGATCATCGACGGTGCGGTCAACGGGGTCGGTGTCCTCATCAGGGATGGTGCGCGCCAGCTGCGCAAGCTCCAGTCGGGGTATGTCCGCAGCTACGCGCTCGGGATCGCCGCTGGAGCGGTGTTGGTGCTCGCGTGGTTCTTCTCGAGGGTGAACGTCTGATGGACTTCCCGATCCTCAGCGCCCTCGTGCTCGTGCCCGCGATCTCCGCGCTCCTCATCGCGCTGCTGCCGTCGCACAACCCCGACGTGATCCGCATCGTCGGCCTCGTCGCGGCGGTGATCACCGGCGCGCTCAGCATCGCGCTGCTCGTCGAGTTCGATCGCACGAGCGGCGGCTTCCAGTTCGTCTCGATGCACGAGTGGATCCCGACGTTCGGCATCTCCTGGCACCTCGGTGTCGACGGCATCTCGCTCTTCCTCGTCGTGCTGACCGGGGTGCTGTTCCCGATCGCGCTCTTCGGCGTCGACGCACACGGCAACGAGAAGGCCTACACGGCGTGGATGCTCTTGCTCGAAGCAGGATGCATCGGCACGTTCCTGTCGCTCGACCTCTTCCTGTTCTTCGTGTGCTTCGAGATCGTGCTCGTGCCGATGTACTTCATCATCGGCCAGTGGGGCCACGGCGACCGCGTGTACGCAGCGACCAAATTCTTCCTGTTCACGATGCTCGGGTCGGCGTTCATGCTCGTCGGCATCATCGCGACCGCGGTGCTCCACCAGCACGGCACGGGCGGTCCGTTCACGTTCGACCTCGTTGCGATCGCCGAGCACCCGGGCATCTCGCAGACCGCCGGGCGATGGCTGTTCCTCGCCTTCGCGGTCGCGTTCGCGGTGAAGGTCCCGGTGTTCCCTCTCCACACGTGGCTCCCGGACGCGCACACGAACGCGCCCACAGCCGGCTCGGTGATCCTCGCGGCCGTCATGCTGAAGCTCGGCACGTACGGCTTCATCAGGTACGGGCTCTACCTCTTCCCTGACGCCACGGTGTACTTCGCGCCGGTGCTCATCACGCTCGGCGTGGTGGGCATCACCTATGGGGCAGTGGTGGCGACGATGCAGCGCGACCTCAAACGCCTCGTCGCGTACTCGTCGGTCGCGCACCTGGGCTTCATCATCCTCGGTACGTTCGCCCTCACGACCCAGAGCCTCACGGGCGGCGTCGCGCAGATGATCAACCACGGAGTGTCGACCGGCGCGTTGTTCCTCCTCGTCGGGATGATTTACGAGCGGCGTCACACGCGCGAGATCTCCCAGCTCAACGGCCTTCAGAAGGCAGCGCCGGTGATGGCCGCGGTGTTCACCCTCGTGATGCTCTCGTCGATCGGCTTGCCCGGCCTCAACGGGTTCGTGGGTGAGTTCCTCATCCTGATCGGCTCGTTCCTCGGTGCTCGCTGGTGGACGGTCGTCGCCGCGACCGGCGTGATCCTCGCGGCGCTGTACCTGCTCTGGGCGTACCAGCGCGTGTTCCACGGAGAGCCGAGCGAGGAGAACGCGTCGATGCCGGACATGAACGTCCGGGAGTGGATCACGATGATCCCGCTCATCGGGTTGATCGTGTTCCTCGGCGTCTATCCGAAGCCGATGCTCGACCGCATCGAGCCCTCGGTGGACAAGCTGATCGCGCACATCGAAGATCAGGTGCCGAGCTTCAGCGAGCCCAGCCAGGCCAGCGGGGGAGGTGGCTGACCCCGTGCTCCACGTGCTCGCGCAGGTCGACACCTTCAACACGCCCGCGATCCAGTGGTACGCCGTCGTCCCCGAGCTGCTCCTCGTCGGTGGGGCGCTCGTGCTGATGGTCGTCGCAGCGCTGTCGCCGAAGCCGCTGCCGGCCGGCACGTATGCCTGGGCCACGGTCGTCATCGCCGCGGCCACGCTCGTCGACGCGGCGTTCCTGTGGAGCGATGTGCAGGACAGCGGGCCAAAGTCGATCATCGCCGGGGCGCTCGGCCTCGACGGCTTCGCGGTGTTCTTCATGGTGCTGACGTGCGTCGCGTTGATCCTCGGGTCGTTGTTCGCGGACTCCCAGCTCAGGCGAAGCGGCATCGACGGCTGCGAGCCGTACGTGCTCATGCTCCTCGCCGGCACCGGAGCGATCGTCATGGCCTCGGCGAACGACCTCATCGTGCTGTTCCTCGGCCTCGAGACGTTGTCGATCGCTCTCTACGTCTTGGCAGCGAGCGATCTTCGCCGGCGCGAGTCGCAAGAGGCGTCGATCAAGTACTTCGTGCTCGGCGGCATGTCCTCCGCGTTCCTGCTGTACGGCATCGCGCTCGTGTACGGCGCGACAGGGTCCACGAACCTCACGACGATCCAGCAGTTCCTGGCCGACAACGTGCTCCTCGAGAACGGGCTCATGCTGGCCGGGCTCGCGCTCCTGCTCGTCGGGCTCGGGTTCAAAGTTGCTGCGGTGCCGTTCCACACATGGGTCCCGGACGTGTACCAGGGCTCCCCGACGCCGATCACCGGCTTCATGGCGTCGGCGGCGAAGGCGGCGGCGTTCGCGGCGCTGCTCCGCGCGTTCTACGTCGGGTTCGCGGCCTACCAGCACGACTGGAAGCCGGTGATCTGGGTCCTCGCCGTGCTCAGCATGCTGGTCGGCTCGGTGCTCGCGATCATCCAGACCGACGTCAAGCGCATGCTGGCGTACTCGTCCGTGAGCCACGCCGGCTTCATCCTCGTCGGCGTCGAGGCGGCGAGCGCGCAGGGCACCGCGGCAGCACTGTTCTACGCCCTCGCCTACACGTTCATGGTGCTCGGGTCGTTCGCGATCGTCGCCCTCGTCGGGCCCGCGAGCGATGGCACGCACGACATCTCGACGTTCCGTGGCCTGTCGAGCCGCCGGCCGGTCCTCGCGTTCACGTTCACGGTGTTCCTGCTCGCGCAAGCGGGCGTGCCACTGACCTCGGGTTTCTTCGCCAAGTTCTACGTGATCTCCGCCGCGGTCGACACGAAGTCCTACGCCCTCGCGGTGATCGCGATGGTCTCCGCTGTGATCGCCGCGTTCCTCTATCTCCGCCTGATCGTGGCCATGTATCTGTCCGAACCGGAAGGGGAGGCCGCGCCTCGAGGTCCGAAGGTGAGCGTGCCGGCCGCCGCCGCCCTCGGACTGGCGCTGGCGGTCGCGTTCACGGTCATCGTGGGCATCGATCCGAGTGCGGTGATCGACTTCGCGCACGACGCCGTCCCGGTCCTCGTCGCGGGCCCCTGACGCCCGCATCGGGCTCTCCTCCACTTTCGGGAGCCTCGAAGGGACGCGTATAGAGTCCCCCCGCGATGTCCCAGTTCCTCCGGGGCTACCTCCTCGTGCCCATCTTCATCCTCGCCGCCGTGGCTCTCGTGGCGGTGCTCCTCGGGATCGGCAGCCTCCTGCGACCCCGCAAGCCCAACCCGCAGAAGGCGATCCCGTACGAGAGCGGCGTCGATCCGGTGGGCGACTCATGGTCACAGAGCCAGGTGCGGTACTACGTGTTCGCGCTGCTCTTCGTCATCTTCGACGTGGAAGCCGTCTTCATCTTCCCGTGGGCCACGCAGCTCGAGCTGTACGGCACGTTCGGGCTGATGGAGATGTTCGTCTTCATCGTCATCCTCGCCCTCGGCCTGCTCTACGCATGGCGCAAGGGGGTGCTGCGGTGGGCCTAGTCGACCGTGGCCGGTTGCCCAAGCCGCTCTCCCATCTGCTCAACCTCGGCCGGTCCTACTCCATGTGGGTGTACCAGTGGGGCCTCGCGTGCTGCGCGATCGAGATGGGCGCGGCGTTCGGCTCGCCCCGGTACGACGTGATGCGCCTCGGCGTCATCCCGCTGCCGGCGAGCCCCCGCCAGGCCGACCTCGTCGTCATCTCGGGCACGGTCACCGACAAGATGGCGCCCGCCATCCGGCGCTTGTACGAGCAGATGCCCGACCCGAAGTACGTCATCTCGATGGGGTCGTGCGCGAACTGTGGCGGTCCCTACTGGGACTCGTACTCCGTCACGAAGGGCGTCGACCAGATCATCCCGGTCGACGTGTACGTGCCGGGCTGCCCGCCCCGCCCCGAGGCGCTCCTCGAGGGCATCGTGCTGCTGCAGCAGCGGATCAAGAACGAAGACATGGCCGAGCGTTGGAAGGGTGAGCCGATTGTCGTCAACGGCTGACACCGAAACCGCTCCCGAAGAACCCGTCGTCGACGAACGGCGCGAGGCGATGCGCGGCTCGCTCGCCCACGAGCTCGGCGATGCGCTCCTCGACTCGGTCATCAAGCCCGGCGACGACCTCTGGATCCGCGTCGACACCGCCGCCTGGGCGGACGCGGCGCGGGTCGCTCGCGACATCCTCGACTGCCGCTACATCTCGTTCCTCTCCGCGATCGACTGGAAGCCGTCGCCGTGGGGCCGGGGCGAGGACGATCCCACCGAACCACCGCCGGAGCGGTCCACCGAGATCGTGCAGGGCGTCGCGGGCGGCATCACGCGGTTCCAGGTGTTCGCGCGTGTGCACTCGCCGTCCACGCACCTCGGCGTCACGCTCAAGGCGGACATCCCCGACGACGACCTTCGCATCGCGTCGTGGGTGCCGATCTATGCCGGCGCCGACTGGCACGAGCGCGAGGCCTGGGAGATGTTCGGCATCGAGTTCGTCGGCCATCCGCATCTCGCGCACATCTACCTGCCGGGTGACTTCGAGGGCCATCCGCTCCGCAAGGACTTCCCGCTCATCGCGCGCATGGTGAAGCCGTGGCCGGGGATCGTCGACGTCGAGCCGCTTCCTGCGGGCGACGACGACGAGGGTGAAGGCGACACAGCAGGGGAGGCGTCGTGACCGCGGTCGCGGATCGCCGCCAGCTCTCGTACATCGCGGCACAAGCGGCCGATGCGCGCGTGCATGTCGAGCTCGAGACCGAGGACATGACCCTGAACATCGGGCCGCAGCATCCGGCGACGCACGGCACGCTCCGCATCATCGCCAAGCTCGACGGCGAGCAGGTCGTGTGGGCCGACCCGGTCATGGGCTACATGCATCGCGGCTACGAGAAGCTCACCGAGGTGCGCACCTTCCCGCAGGTGACCACGCTCATCAACCGGATCGACTGGCTGGGCAGCTTCGCCAACGAGGTGCCGTTCATCCTCGCGGCCGAGAAGCTCATGGAGATCGAGGCGCCGCCCCGCGCGCAATGGATCCGCACGCTGCTGTTCGAGCTCAGCCGGATCGCGAACGTCACGCTGTTCCTCGGGGACATGGGCGTGCAGCTGGGTGCGCTGACACCTGTCTTCTACGCCTTCCGCGACCGCGAGTACGTGCTCAACCTGATCGAGAGCGTGACCGGTGGGCGCTTCCACCCGAACTTCGACCGCATCGGTGGCCTCAAGGACGACCTGCCGAAGGGATTCATCGACGAGACGAAGTCGGTGATGAAGAAGATCCGCGCCTTCTGCGACGAGATGGACGAGCTGCTCGTGGGCAACGAGATCTTCCAGAACCGCACGCGGGGGATCGGTGTGATCCCGCGGGAGGTCGGGCTGTCCTATGGCCTGTCGGGCGCGAACATCCGCGCCTCGGGCGTCGACTGGGACCTTCGGCGCGACTCCGACGTGCCGATGGCGTGGAAGCACCTCGACTGGAAGGTCTGGACCCATCCCGATGGCGATTCGTTCGCGCGGTACTGGGTGCGCCTGCAGGAGGTGCGCGAGGCGTGCTCGATGGTCGACCAGCTGCTCGACGGGCTGCCGAGCGGTCCGATCATGGCCAAGGTGCCGCGCATCATCAAGGTGCCGGCGGGAGAAGCGTGGGTGTCGACGGAGAACCCGCTCGGCGAGATGGGCTACTACGTGGTGAGCAAGGGTGACCTCGGCCCGTTCCGGGTGAAGATCCGATCGGCGTCGTTCAGCAACATCTCGATCACGCCCTGGCTGCTCAAGGGTGTCTACGTCCCCGACGTGATCACGATCCTCGCGAGCCTGTACTTCATCCTGGGGGACATCGACCGCTGATGCACGTTCCGGTCTTCGCCGCCGACGTCCCCTATTGGGGCCAGTCGCTCTTGCGCGTGCTCGGCGTCATCGTCGCCGTGCTCATCCCCGCGGGCACGATCGTGTACCTCTACCTCTTCAAAGCGGTCAGCTTCATGCAGAGCCGCCTCGGCCCGATGGAAGCGGGGCCCTACGGCTCGATGCAGCTGTTCGCCGAGGTCGGCAAGTTCCTCCAGAAGGAGGATCTCAGCCCCGACCGCTCCGACCGGTTCATCTTCCGCATGGCGCCGATCGTCGTGCTCGTCAGCACGTTCCTGATCTACCTCGTGATCCCGTTCGGGCCCGATGCGATCTTCGCCGACTACTCCACGGGGATCTTCTTCGCGCTCGCGGTGTCGTCGCTCTCGGTCCTCGGCATCTTGATGGCCGGTTGGGCGAGCGCGAACAAGTACTCGTTGCTCGGTGGGCTGCGCGCCGCCGGCCAGCTCATCGCCTACGAGCTTCCGATGGTGCTGGCCGTCATCGGCGTGGTCATCCAAGCCGGCACGCTCAACCTGCAGCAGATGGTCGTCGCGCAGAACGAAGGATCGATCTTCGGCTGGAGCGGACTCGGCAACCCGTACATCCTCACCCAATTCGTCGCCTTCGTGATCTTCCTCATCGCAGCGCAGGCCGAGCTCACGCAGACGCCGTTCGACATGCCGGTCGCAGAGTCCGAGCTGGTGGCGGGCTACCTCACCGAGTACAGCGGCTTTCGCTTCCTCTTGTTCTTCATCGGTGAGTTCGCGGCGGCAGGTGCGTTCGCCGCGCTCGCGGCGACGATGTGGCTCGGCGGCTGGGCGGTGCCGTTCATCAGCATCGACAACAACGCGATGAACCTCATCGGGCCCCTCGTGCTGTTCACGAAGATGATGATCATCGCGTTCGTCTTCTTCTGGGTGCGGTTCACCTATCCGCGGTTCCGTGAAGACCAGCTGCAGCAGTTCGCGTGGAAGGTGCTCATCCCGATCTCGCTGCTCAACATCATGGTCACGGCGATCTTCAAGGTGGCGTTCTGATGGCGACGAAGGCCGGAGGGCTGATCAAGGGCTTGAGCGTCACGTTCAAGGAGCTCACCAAGACCGTCGTCAAGGGTCCAGCCACCGTGCAGTACCCGCACGTGAAGGAGACGCCGCCCATCCGGGCGCGCGGGGTCATCGCGCTCAAGGAAGAGAACTGCACCGTCTGCATGCTGTGTGCTCGTAGCTGCCCCGACTGGTGCATCTACATCGAGGGCCACAAGGAGAAGGCGCCGCCTCGTCGCGCCGGCGGCAAGCCCCGCACGGTCAGCAAGCTCGACCGGTTCGACATCGACTACGCGCTCTGCATGTACTGCGGCATCTGCGTCGAGGTGTGCCCGTTCGACGCGCTCTTCTGGAGCCCGGAGTACGAGTACTCCGAGCCCCGCATCGCCGACCTGCTCCACGACAAGGAGCGGCTCGGCGAGTGGATGGAGACGGTCCCGGAGGCGCCGGCGCTCGAAGCCGGCGCGGAAGCGAAGAAGAAGTAGCCGTGGTCGCGCAGAACATCGCGTTCGGGATCATCGCGGCGGCCATGGCCATCGGCGCGATCCGCGTCGTCACCACGAACAACGTCGTGCACGCGGCGCTCTGGCTCGTCGTCGTGCTCGGCGGCGCGGCAGCCCAGTACGTGCTGCTCGCGGCGGAGTTCGTCGCGGTCACGCAGGTGCTGATCTACGTCGGCGCCGTCATCGTGCTCTTCCTGTTCGGCACGATGCTCACCAGGGCCCGCATCGGTCGCGCCGATGATCTGAACAACCGGCAGTGGCCCATCGCGCTCGTCGTCGCGCTCGCACTCGCGGGCACGCTCGGCTACGTGCTGATCGACGCGTTCGGGAAACACGAGCTTCCGAAGGATCCGGCGGTCGCCACCACCCAGCAGGTGAGCAACAGCATCTTCTCGACCTACCTGCTCCCGTTCTGGGCGCTTTCGGTCGTGCTCACCGCGGCGCTCATCGGGGCCATCGTGCTGGCCAGGCGGGACTGAGGCGGCGCGGTGTTGATCAACCAGTTCCTCCTGCTCGGCGCCTTCCTTTTCGCCACGGGCGTGTACGGCGTGCTCGCGCGCAAGAACGCGGTGCTCGTGCTCATGTCGATCGAGCTGATCCTGAACGCCGTGAACATCAACCTGATC
>DATKAS010000020.1:0-8204 GCA_035497855.1 Acidimicrobiales bacterium | reverse complement strand
TCGCTACGTCACCGCGGCGACGCGGCTCGACGCGGTTCGTTCGCTCCATGCCGACGCGCGCGAGGGCCGGTTCTCCGTGGGAGAGCGTCTACGTCGAGCACCTGCTCGCGGCTTAGTCGCTCGCCTTGAGCCCGAGCACCTGGTCGAAAAGCAGCGCCGTCTTCGGGGTGATCTCGCGCACGCCCTGGAGTGAGAGCACGTCCGGGTTGCCGAGGCGGTTGATCTTGAGCGCGACCGTCACGCCGTCGGCCACGAATTCGACGTCGGCGACGCGAGCGTCGGGCAGGTACGCGTCGGTCCGGCGCGGGGTGCCCGAACCCGGCCGGGCGACCACGTGCTCAGCGCCCTCCCACATCGGTCGGCCGAAGAGCTCGTCGGCGCGCTGCTGCGACACGACATCCTCGACATCGAGGCGACCCACGATGCGCAGGCGACCACCGGCGATCGAGATCACGTACATGCGGTCGCCGGTCCGCACGCCCCGCTGGCGGAAGCCGTTCGACGCGCTGTGCCCGACGAACGTGCCCTCGCCGCGCTCGACCATCTCCCGCTTCCAGTAGTGGGTCCAGATGGTCACCGCACGATCATGCCCCGAGGCGATGCAATGATCCCCGGATGGCGCTGGGGATGCGGGGGGTGCCCGAAGGGGCCCGCGGCGTGCTGCCGTCGCAGCACATCCGCGAGGCGATCGCCGCCGGGTACATCCATGCCGGCAGCGAGAAGATCCCCGACGACCGGGTGCAGCCGGCGAGCCTCGACCTCCGGCTCGGGCCTCGTGCTTTCCGCCTGCGGTGCAGCTTCCTGCCGGGCGCGGAGACCGTCGACCGAAAGATGCGGCCGCTGATCATCGACGAGCTCGACCTGCGCGGGGGAGCGGTGCTCGAGCCCAACCGTCCGTACCTGATCCCACTCGCCGAACGGCTCGCGCTGCCCGAGGGCCTCCGGGCCAAGACCAACCCGAAGAGCTCGACCGGCCGCCTCGACGTGTTCACGCGCGTGGTCACCGACGGCAGCTACCGGTTCGACGAGATCGCCGACGGCTACCGCGGTCCGCTGTACCTCGAGGTCGTGCCGCTGTCGTTCGCCGTGCAGGTCGAGGAGGGTCTCTCGCTGAACCAGCTCCGCCTCATCGTGGGGAGGGCGCCGCTCACCGATGCCGAGCTCCTCGCCGAGCATCGCGTCAGCCCGCTGCTGTTCCGCAACGGCCAGCCTGTGTCGGCCGACGATCTGGCACTCGCCGACGGGCTCTTCTTGAGCCTCGATCTGCGGGGCGACAAGCGCGGCAACGTGGGGTTCCGGGCCAAGCTCAACACGCCGGGCCTCGACATGTCTGCGATCGGGTCGCACCGCGTCGACGACTACTGGGAGCGGGTCACGAGCGAGGAGCGAGCGCGGATCGTGCTCGATCCCGAGCGCTTCTACTTGTTGCTGTCCGAAGAGAGCGTGCGCGTGCCGCCGACGCTGGCCGCGGAGATGACGGCGTTCGATCCGACGAGCGGCGAGCTGCGCACGCACTACGCCGGCTTCTTCGACCCGGGGTTCGGGTACGCGCGTGATGGGCTGCTGCTCGGGTCACGAGCCGCGCTCGAAGTGCGCGCCCACGACGTGCCGTTCATGATCGAGCAGGGCCAAGGGGTGTGCAAGCTGACGTTCGAGCGCATGCTCGCGGAGCCCGACGAGCTCTACGGCGACGACGTCGGCTCGAACTACCAAGGGCAGGTGCAGACCCTCAGCAAGCACTTCCGCACCGTTCGTGGCGCAGCCGGTAGCGTCGTGGACGATCCCCAGCTGGAGCTGTTCGCATGACCACGATGATCGGTCCGCTGCGGCGAGCGACGCAGATCGCCGCACGTCAACCGGCGATTGCGTGCGGTGACATCGAGCTCACGTATGCCGAGACGCTCGAGCGTTGCCGCCGCCTCGTCGGGGGGTTGCGAGCACTCGGCGTGCGCGAGGGGGAGCGCGTCGCGATCGTGGCTGCGAACTGCCATCGCTACGTGGAGCTCTATCAGGCAGTGCCTGGTGCGGGGATGGTGCTCGTGCCGCTCAACCAGCGTCACACGGACGGCGAGCTGAACTACGCGCTCGCCGACTCGGAGACGAAGGTGCTGTTCACCAACCGAGCCGTCGATGGGCTCCCCGCATGTGTCGAGCACGTGATCGATCTCGAAGACGGGTACGAGAAGCTGCTCGCCGAAGCCGGGCCCGCTGACTTCCCCGACGACCTGCCCGACACCACCCTCGCGGGGCTCTTCTACACGGGAGGCACCACGGGCGCGTCGAAGGGCGTGATGCTCACGCACCGCAACCTCATCGCGAACGCGCTGCACTACCAGTCCTTCTATCCGTTCCGGCCCGAGATGTGCTGGCTGATCGCGGCGCCCCTGTTCCACGCGGCGGGGTCCATCGCGGTGCTGCCGACCGTCTGGCAGGGCGGTCGACAAGTCGTGCTACCGGCGTTCGATCCGGCTGTCGCCCTCGACCTCATCGAGCGTCACGGCGTCACGGGCACCTTGCTCGTGCCGACGATGCTCGCGGCGCTGAACGAGGAGCAGCTGGCCCGCCCCCGCGATGTCGTGAGCATGAAGGCGATCTTCCACGGCGGCTCGCCCGTCGCCACCGAGACGTTGCGCCGAGCGCATGTCGCGTTCCCCACGACCGAGCTGCTCGAGATGTACGGCGCGACAGAGACCGCACCGATCGCCACGTCGTTCCGGGGTGAGGAGCTCGTGCTCGACTCACCACGTGCACGATCGTGCGGACAGCCCGCTGTAGGGGTGGAGATCCGGATCATCGACAGCGATGGAAGCGAGGTGCCCACCGGCCAAGTCGGCGAGGTCTCGATCCGCGGCGACAACGTGATGGCGGGCTACTGGAACAAGCCGGAGCAGACCGCGGCGGCGCTCGTCGGTGGGTGGTACCGGTCGGGCGATCTGGGCTACGTCGACGGCGAGGGCTTCGTGTACCTGGTCGACCGAGCAAAGGACATGATCGTGAGCGGCGGCGAGAACGTGTACAGCGTCGAAGTCGAAGACGTGCTCTACCGGCATCCGGCGGTGCTCGAGGCAGCGGTGTTCGGCGTGCCCGACGCCCAATGGGGTGAAGCCGTGCATGCGGTGGTGATCCCGCGCAGCGACATCACCGAGCGCGAGCTCCTCGAGCACTGCCGCGCCTCGATCGCGGGGTACAAGGTGCCGAAGCACATCGAGCTGCGCACCGATCCGCTGCCGAAGTCAGGTGCGGGCAAGGTGCTGAAGCGAGAGCTGCGCGAGCCCTACTGGGAAGGCGTCGAATCGAGGGTCGGCGGCACGTGAGCGCGCACGAGGTCAGCAAGATCTACAAGGAGCTGACCGACGGGTGCCGCATCGACCTGAGGGTCAGCGACCTCGTGTACCAAGCCGCCGAGCGACATCCCGACCTCCTGCCGACGCGTGAGGAGATCGACGCCGAGCGCACGCATCGCCAGAGCGACAAGGCGGGGCTGGAGATCAAGCAAGGCGACTTCATCTCGCGTGTGCTCGCCGATCCGCACATGGGACTGCACCTCATGCACGCGATGTCGCAGCCGCGCGTCGAGGCGCTCGAGCACCTCGACGACTTTCGGCGCACAGGTCGAGTCGACCTCGGCCCGATGCTCGTCGAGCGTGACGGTGCGATCGGGCGCGTCACCATCCAGAACCACGAGTTCCTCAACTCCGAGGACGACGCGTCGACCGCGGCATTCGAGACCGCCGTCGACCTGGTGCTGCTCGACGACGCGATCGAGGTCGGCGTGCTGCGCGGCGCGCCGGCGACGCATCCGAAGCACGAAGGCAGGCGCATCTTCGGTGCCGGCATCAACCTCACGCACCTGTACTACGGGCAGATCTCGCTGGTCGAGTTCATGATCGAGCGCGAGCTCGGGGGCGTCAGCAAGATGTACCGCGGGCACAGCGTCGGCGACTTCGACGACACCGAGCTCGAGCACCGGCGCGAGAAGCCGTGGATCGCAGCAGTCGAGTCGTTCGCGATCGGTGGTGCCTGCCAGTGGCTGCTCGTGATGGACCGCGTGATCGCGGAGCAGAGCTCGTACTTCAACCTGCCTGCCCGCAAGGAGGGCATCATCCCCGGCTCCGCCAACCTCCGGTTGCCGAGGTTCGTCGGGGAGAACCTCACGCGCCAGGCCATCTTCTTCGGCTACGTGTTCCGAGCAGACTCGCCCGAGGGCCGGATGATCGCCGCCGAGGTCGTGCCGGAACCCGACATGGATGAGGCGATCTCCCGCGCTGCGGAAGAGCTCACGAGCGCTGGCACGACGAGCCTGCTCGCCAACCGCAAGGTGATGCGCGCCGGGAGCGAGCCGCTCGACGTGTTCCGCCGGTACATGGCCGGCTACGCGCGTGAGCAAGCTCGTTGCCTCTACAGCCCCGCGCTGATCCAGAACCTCGAGCGCAACTGGGACGCCCGGAGCCGGCGGCTGTGACCACCGTCCGCGCCGCGACGCACTCGCTCATGCGAGCGCTCGGCATGACGACGATCTTCGGCAACCCCGGATCGACCGAGCTCCGCTTCTTCAAGGACGCGCCCGCCGACTTCGACTACGTCCTCGCACTGCAGGAGTCGTCAGCCGTTGCGATGGCCGACGGGTACGCGCAAGCAGCGCGCAACGCTGGCTTCGTCAACCTGCACTCCGCGGTCGGCGTCGGCCATGCGCTCGGCAGCATCTTCACGGCGATGCGCAACCAGACCCCTCTCGTCATCACCGCGGGCCAACAGTCGCGCGAGCTCCTGACCGGAGAGCCGTTCCTGTTCTCCGAGCAAGCCGCCGAGCTCCCGAAGCCTTATGTGAAGTGGAGCGTCGAGCCGGCTCGTGCCGCGGACGTACCTGCGGCGATCGCCCGGGCTTACTACACGGCGATGACACCGCCGATGGGGCCGACGTTCGTGTCGATCCCCGAGGACGACTGGGACGCGCCCGCGGTCGAGGTCGCGCCGCGAGAGGTGCGCGGCGAGTTCGTCGGTGAGCCCGAGGCGCTCGGTGCCGTCGCTGCCGCGCTCAACGAGAGCGCGTGCCCTGCGCTCGTCGTCGGTGCAGGAGTCGATCGTGACGGGGCATGGGATCTCGTTGTGGCGCTCGCCGAGCGCACAGGGGCGACTGTGTGGGTGAGCCCGCTGTCGGGTCGCTGCAGCTTCCCCGAAGACCATCCCGCGTTCGCCGGCTTCCTCACTCCCGCGCGCGCGAGGCTCGCGGAGCAGCTCGCACCCCACGATGTCGTGGTGGTGCTCGGCGCTCCGGTGTTCACGTACCACGTGAGGACCGAGGGTCAGGTCGTGGCGGATGGCACGACGCTGTTCCTGCTGACCGACGATCCCGACGCGGCAGCGTTTGCTCCGGTCGGCGCGGCCGTGCTCACCACGCTGCGGCGAGGCGTCGCGGATCTGCTCGGACGTGTCACGACGTCGGGCCGTTCGCCCCTCGGGCGTGCGCTGCGAGCTGCCCCACCCGCGACCGAGCCGATCTCTGGCGCGTTCGTCATGCACATGGTGGGCGAGGCGATGCCCGAAGCAGCGGCGGTCGTCGAAGAGGCCCCGTCGCACCGCAACGCCATGCACGACCACCTCCCGATCCGTCACAGCGGGAGCTTCTACTGCGGTGCGAGCGGAGGGCTCGGGTGGGCGCTGCCCGCAGCCGTCGGCATCTCGCTCGCCGATCCGGGGCGTCGCGTGATGTGCCTGCTCGGCGACGGATCGAGCCTCTACTCGATCCAGGCGTTGTGGACCGCGGCCGAACGCCGGTTGCCCATCACGTTCGTCATCCTCAACAACCGGGGCTACTCGGCGCTGAAGGCGTTCGGGCTCGCGATGGGCATCGAGACCTTGCCAGGTGTGAACCTGCCGGGCATCGATTTCGTCGACCTCGCGATCGGATTCGGAGTGAGCGGAGAGCGCGTCGACCGCGCCGAGCGTCTCGAGCCCGCCTTGCGCGCATCGTTCGAGCAATCGGGACCGAGACTGCTCGACGTGATGGTCGACGCAACCGTCGAACGCCTCTACTGAGCGCGCGCCAGCGCGATGAACGCTCGGGCCGCGGGCGAAAGCGTCGCGTCACGATGGATCAGACCGAGCTCACGCCACAGCGCGGGGCGTAGCCGCACCACGCCGGCTCCTTGCAGCCGCGCGACCTCGGCCATCGGCGCAGGCACGACCGCGGTGCCCGCACCCGCGAGCACGAGTGGCACGACGGCTTCGCGCTGGTCCGTCTCCACCGCGATGAGCGGCTGTGCGCCGGCCGAGTCGAAGGCTGCGTCGAGCATGTCGCGGGTGGAGGTACCGGGCGGCAACGTGACGATGGGACGCTTCGCAAGGGTCGCGAGGTCGAGCCGCTGTGGTGCCGCGGCGCCGGGAGGCAGGATCGCGACGAGCTCTTGACGGCCGAGGGGGATCGCGCGAAGGCGCGGCGTCGTGACAGGCAGCTCGGTGATGCCGATCTCGCTCTCGCCGGAGCGCACCCGCTCGATCAGCGCGGCCGTGCTCTCGGGATGCGCCAGCCGAACGGTGACGCCGTTGTGGGCCTTGCGGAAGGCACCGACGAGCGGCGTCACCGGATCGACCGCGAGCGTGGGGAGGGTCACCAGGTCGAGGTGGCCGGCGACGATGCCGGTCACTTGGTCGACCTCGGCCCTCAAGGTGTCGATCGCCCGCATCACCTCTCGGGCCGCGGGCACGAACGCCTCGCCCGCGGCCGTGAGCGTCGGGCGGCGACCGACGCGTCGGAACAGCTCCACCCCGAGCTCGCGCTCCAGCGTGCCGATTGCATGCGACAGCGACGGCTGCGCGACGAAGCAGGCGGCCGCCGCGGCAGTGAACGTACCCTCGTCCACGACGGCGAGGGCGTAGCGGAGCTGGTGGAGTTCCATAGACAAATGCTATGAGATCGAGAGAAACTCGGTCTTGGACGGCACCTTCATCTCATGGTCCGCTGGAGAGGTGCAATGGGTGCTGATCGCGCTGATCGGAGCGGGAGTCGGCTACCTCGGCGGCCTGTTCGGCAAGGGCGGCTCGGCCATCGCCACGCCGCTCCTGGCCGCGATCGGTGTGCCGCCGTTGGTGGCCGTCGCGTCGCCTCTGCCCGCGACGATCCCGGGCACCCTCGTCGCCTACAACCGCTACCGCCGGTTCGGCATCAGCGACACGCGAGTGGTGCGGTGGAGCATCGCGTTCGGCGTGCCCGCCACGATCCTCGGCGCGTACCTCACTCGCTACATCGACGGCCAGGTCCTCGTGCGGATCACCGAGGTCGCCGTCGCTCTGATCGGCCTCAAAGTGCTCGTGCATCCGGACGACGGCGAGGTCGTCCGCGACGAGGTTTCCCACCGCACGCTGCGCACGGTCCTCGTCGCGGTGACGGTCGGTTTCCTCGCGGGCCTGCTCGCGAACGCAGGTGGCTTCCTCCTCGTGCCGCTCTACCTCGCGGCACTGAAGCTCCCGATCAAGACCGCCCTCTCGTGCTCGCTCGCGGTCGCGGCCGTGCTCGCAGTCCCGGGGACGATCGTGCATGCCGCGCTCGGCCACATCGACTGGACCGTCACGCTGGTGTTCGGCGCGGCCTCGGTGCCGCTGTCGAGCCTCGGTGCGAAGACGGCACTGCGCATGCGCGCCGGCACGCTCGAGCGGGTCTACGGCGCCGGCCTCCTCCTGCTCGGCACGACGTTGTTCTTCGTCTGATCAGCGCAACGCGCCGTCGAGCCACCGCCTCAGATCGGCAGCCCCACGTAGTTCTCGGCCATCAGGTGTTGCGCGGTCTCGGAGCGGGCGAGGTTCGAGAGCTCGGCCTCTTGCATCTTCAAGCCGAACGCGCCGGTCTCGGGGAAGCGGTGCAGCTGCGTCGTCATCCACCACGAGAACCGCACTGCTTGCCACACGCGCCGGAGCGCGCGATCGGAGTACGCGTCGAGTGCCGCCGTGGAACGGCCGGACAGCGCGTCGTCGAGTCCCTCGAACAGGTAGTGCACGTCAGAGAATGCGAGGTTCAGGCCCTTCGCTCCCGTCGGCGGGACGATGTGGCCGGCATCGCCGGCGAGGAAGAGACGGCCATGCTGCAACGGCTCCGCAACGAAGCTGCGCAGGGGAGCGATCGACTTCTCGATCGACGCCCCGGTGACGAGCCGTGCGCCCACGTCGGCCGGCAAGCGATGCCGCAGCTCCTCCCAGAAGCGGTCGTCGGG
>DATKAS010000019.1:0-9507 GCA_035497855.1 Acidimicrobiales bacterium | reverse complement strand
GGTGGGGATCTGCTCGCGGCGGGTCACCAGCGCGCTCCGTCCCGCCCAGAAGAGGTCGAGGAGATCGGTGGGGTCGAGCGTCGCGACGGCGTTCACGTACGTCAGGACGTCGCCGGACCCCACAGCAACGCCATCACTGCGTAGCTCGTTGCCGAACGCGACGAGGAGATCGACGAACGGCTGGTCAGCCACCGGTGACGATGTTCGCGAGGTTCTCGCGCACGAGCTCGAGGTCGTCGTGGTCCTTCACGACCGCGCCGAGCGTCTCGTCGGCGGCTCGCACGTCGAGGTCGTTCTCGTCGAGGACGTTCAGGGTCGCGACCCAATCGAGCGTCTCCGCGACGCCAGGGGGCTTCGCGAGGTCGAGCTCGCGTAGCCGGTTCACCGCCTCGACGACCTTGCGAGCGAGCCTCTCGGGGACCCCCGGAGCGCGCACGAGCACGATCTCGACTTCACGCTCGGGGCTCGGGTAGCCGACCCAGTGGTACAGGCAGCGGCGCTTCAACGCGTCGTGCAGCTCGCGCGTGCGGTTCGACGTGAGCACGACGAGCGGCGGCGTCGCCGCGCTGATCGTGCCGATCTCGGGGATGGTGATCTGGAAGTCGGAGAGCAGCTCGAGCAGGAACGCCTCGAACTCGTCGTCGGCGCGATCGACCTCGTCGATCAGGAGCACCGCGTCGTCGCCGGCACGCACCGCGTCGAGCAGGGGGCGCTCGATGAGGAACTTCGGGCCGAACAGCTTGTCGACCTCATCTTCATCGGCCAGCCCGTGCTCGGAGAGAGCGCGGATCTGGAGCATCTGCCGGGCGTAGTCCCATTCGTAGAGGGCCTGGTTCATGTCGATGCCCTCGTAGCACTGGAGGCGGATGAGGCGACGGTCGAGCACCGAGGCCAGGACCTTCGCCACCTCGGTCTTGCCGACGCCGACCTCGCCCTCGAGCAGGATCGGGCGACCGAGCGTCAGCGCGACGTACAGCGCCGTGGACAGCCCGCGGTCGGCGAGGTAGCCGCCCCCACGGAGGAGGTCAGTGAGCTCAGAGACGGAGTTCAGCGGGAGTCGGCGGGGCCGAGGACGAGGTCGCGGACGCTCTCACCCGACGTGCTGAGCTTCCCCTCGCGGGCCAGCTTCTCGCGCCACGAGCCGGTGAGATCGCTGCCTGGCTCGGCGTAGCCGTCGAAGGTGATGTCGCGCATGTTCTTGCAGCTCTTCGTCGGGCTGCAGTCCTCGTCGATGTCGGCGCCGCTCACGTCTTGCGCGGCCCACACTGTGCGAAGAACTTCGAGGGCGTCATCGGACGGACGAGTCATCGAGGTCCAGTGTACGCGGGGTGCTCCTTCCTGCATCGACGGCGATCGCCTCCGCGATGATCGACACCGCGACCTTCGCTGGCGTGTCGGCTCCGATGTCGAGGCCCGCGGGCCCGTGGATGCGCTCGATCTCGGTGATGCCGCGGTACGCGAGCCAGTCGGCTCGGGTCTGTTGCATCTTGCGTCCGCCCAGCGCACCGATGTAGCCGACTTCGCTGTCGAGCCCTGCCACGAGCGCTGTTCCCGCGAGCTCGAGATCGTGCGCGGCGACGACGAGCTTGTCCGCTGGAGCGAGTGGGGCGATGAGGCCGGTCGCCGTGGACGGGTCGTTCGTGACCTGCGTCTGCCAGCCGATGAGGGCCGCCGCGGCGACGAGTGCGTCCGCGATCGGGCCTGTGCCGATCACGACGAGCTTGGGCACCGGGAAGAACGTCGTCGTGATCCGGTCGCCGAGGCGCACCGGCTCCGCGGGACCGTCGGACTCGATCAGCTCGGTGCGCACCACATCGTCACCGTCGAGGTGCGCGACGATCCCGACGGGCTGGCGCGTGATCAGCAGGTCCCACAGCTCAGTCGGGAGGTCGGTCGCCGGCATGACGAGCACCTGCACGTCGCCACCGTGGCCGAAGCCCGCGACGAGGGCGTCGACGTCGCTCACCACCACGGTCGCGAGTCGCGCTCGGCCGATCGGGATGTCGACGACGGCGCCGCGGAGCAGCGATCCGATGCGCCCGCCACCCGGCGTGATGGCGACAGCGTCCGTGGGATCTCGATCGGGAAAGCCGTCGCTCGCGACGATCCAGGCCACGTCGACCTTCGTGCCCGCGCGCAGGCACGCAACCACGCTCAGGGCGATCCCGTACATGTCTCGAGCCTAAGACCGGACGTAGCGGAGCATGACACCCGACTCGGCGTGCTCCCACGGCGCGGCGGGTCCGTCGAGGGCGAAGCCGGTGCGCTCGGCCACGCCCCGCGACGCGAGGTTCGCCTCGTCGATGATGGCGACGACAGCATCGATCGGGAGGTTCTGGCGTCCCCATGCGGCGGCGAGGCCCACAGCCGCGCTCGCAACGCCGCGCCCGCGGGAGGCGGCGAACACCGCGTACGAGACGTTCGCGCGACGGTCGTCGCGGACGCTGAGCTCGACACCGCCCACGAGGGCGCCGTCGATCCAGATGCCCCAGTGATGCAGCCCGCCTTCCATCCATCCCGCTTGCCATCGTCGGATCGCGCGCTCGACGTCGGCGAGTGTCGCCGCGGGCATCTGGAACCACCGCAGCTGCTCCTCGTCCTCTCCGGCGAGCCACGCAGGTGCGTCCGCGAGGGAGAGCATGCGCAGCAGCACACGACCGTCCGTGAGCACGGGCGTCGCCGCGAGCGCAGTGCAGGTCTGGACCCTGCTCGCGGAGAACGAGCGCTCTGCATCGTTCGTCGCGAGCGCTGCTGCGTGCTCGAACTCGACGCTGGCGTCGTCGTGACGGCCGAGCTTCGCGAGGAGGTCGCCTCGAACGCTGTGGAGCAGGTGATAGCGATCGAGCGAGCCAGAGCTCGCGATGTCATCGACGATCTTCAAGGCATCGGCGGGACCGCTCGCCATCGAGACCGCGACCGCTCGGTTGAGCTCGATGATCGGCGATGGCCGCGTGCACGCGGCGAGGCGCTCGTACAACGCGACGACCTGCGGCCAGTCGGTGGCGCCGACACTGCTCGCACGGGAGTGGCACGCTGCGATCGCGGCCTGAAGCCCATACGGTCCGAGCTCCGGACGCAGCTTTTCGGCGCGCGCGAGCGCGACGAGCCCGAGACGGATGTGGAGCTGGTCCCACCGCCCGCGGTCCTGGTCGGCCAGCAGGACGATCTCGCCCGACGGGCCGACCCGCGCTGCGAGTCGCGACGACTGCAGCTCCATCAACGAGACGAGGCCGTGCACCTCGGACTCGTCGGGGGACAGGCGGGCGAGCTGGCGTCCGAGGCGGAGGGCCTCGTGGCACAGGTCGGGCCGCGTCCACTCCGGCCCCGTGGTGGCGGTGTACCCCTCGGTGAAGATGACGTAGATCACCTCGAGCACCGAGCCGAGCCGGCGCGCTCGCTCCTCGCCGACGGGCACCTCGAACGGCACACCTGCTGCGGCGATCGCCTTCTTCGCGCGCACGATGCGTTGCGCGACCGTGCTCTCCGGTTGGAGGTAGGCGCGCCCGATCTCCGCGGTGGAAAGCCCACCGACGAGGCGCAGCGTCAGCGCGGTTCGTGCCGCGATCGGCAGCACCGGGTGGCACGCCACGAACATCATCCGCAAGCGGTCGTCCTCGATGCCGTCGCGGTCGAGGTCGACGTCGATCTCGGCGTCTCGGGCGAGCGGGGCGAGCTGCCGGTACTTGGACGCGAGCGTGCGATCTCGACGGAACCGATCGATCGCCTTGCGCTTGCCCACGGCCATCAGCCACGCGCCCGGGTTCCGGGGCACGCCGTCGCGCGGCCAGGCGACCATCGCGTCGGCCAGGGCTTCTTGTGCGAGGTCCTCGGCGAGGCTCACGTCGTCGACTCGGCGAGCGAGCCCCGCCACGAGCCGTGGGAACTCGATGCGGAACACCGTCTCGATCGCGGTCTCGATCGCGGACGTGGTCGAATCGACGGTCACCCCGTCGATTGAACCACCGGCGAGATCACTCCGGTCCGCCGAAGACCGGGCGCACCCGCACCTCGCCCTGCCCGAGGACGCCAAGGAAGCGCTTCGACCATTCCACCGCTTCGGAGAGATCGCGGCACTCCATCATCGCCCACCCTCCGATGAGCTCTTTCGCCTCGGTGAACGGCCCGTCGACGACCGAGTACTCGCCGTTCTCCAGCGAGACCTTCGCGCCCATCGCGGTCGGCGCGATGCCCCCCGTCGCGACCAGCACGCCGGCGTCCATGGCTTCCTTCACGAAGACGTCCATCCGCTCCATGAGGTCCGGGTCGGGCGGGGGCATCGGCACCGACTCGTCACCCAGCGTGTATCCGAAGAATCGCATTGCTCTTCCTCCCGTTCAGGGGGCGGGTCGGTTGCCCGCTCCGACTGGTGTGTCGAACGGCGCTGGCCGAGATCGACAGCGGTGAGAGAAAAGATCGCGCTCCGGTCGTCGTTCCGGATCGTTCTTCGTCGAGCCGACGGCTGTCAGACTCCCGATGTTGAGGACGGATCGTGCCGCCGCGCTGTCGGAGCCCCGGCTCTCGATCGAGGATGCGGCCGCGATGCCTGCCGACCGTGTCGTGGAGCTGCTCGGGAGCGACGCGGACGGCCTCGCCACCACCGAAGCCGAGAGGCGCCTCGTGGTCGTCGGGCCCAATGCGGTTCGTTCGCACCACGCGAGCGTGTCGGCGGTGTTCCTGCGACAGGTGCGCAGCCCGCTGCTGTTGCTCCTGGTATCGGCAGCGGCCGTGTCCGCGTTCGTCGGTGAAGGGACCGACGCGCTGATCATCGGGGTCATCGTCGCAGTGTCCGTCGGGCTCGGGTTCACCAACGAGTACCGGGCCGAGCGTGCTGCGGAGGCCTTGCATTCGCAGGTCCGTCATTTCGTCACGACGGTCCGGGATGGCAGACCGGAGCGCGTCGAGGTGACGCATCTCGTGCCTGGTGACGTCGTGCACCTGGATGTTGGCTCGATCGTTCCGGCCGATGTGCGGCTACTGGTCGTGCACGACCTCGAGTGCGATGAGTCGATCCTCACCGGCGAGGCGATCCCGACGACGAAGTCGGTGGCACCGGTCGTCGCCGGCGCACCTCTGGCCGAGCTGTCGTCGTGCGTGTTCCTCGGGACGGTCGTGCATCAAGGTTCGGCCGACGGTGTGGTCGTTGCGACCGGGCCGGCGACGCAGTTCGGGCGAATCGCGATCGGACTCGGCGAGCGTCAGCCGCAAACAGAATTCCAGGTCGGGCTGGGCAAGTTCTCGGCGTTGCTCGCGAAGGTCGGGGCGGTGCTCAGCGGCGCGATCTTCGTGATCAACCTGCTCGTCGGACGAGGCTTCTTCGACGCGCTGCTGTTCTCGCTCGCCGTCGCGGTCGGGATCACCCCACAGCTGCTTCCCGCGGTCGTGTCGACGAGCCTCGCCATCGGGTCTCGGCGCCTGGCGGCGAAGAAGGTGTTGGTGAAGCGGCTCGTTTGCATCGAGGATCTCGGCGACATCGACGTGTTGTTCACCGACAAGACCGGCACCCTGACCGAGGGGCGAATCACATTCGAGCACGCGCTCGACCCAACGGGTGCAGAGTCGGAGATCGCGTTCACTCTCGGGCTCGTGTGCAACGAGGCATCGGTCGCCGATCGCGGCGTCGTCGGGGGCAATCCGCTCGATGCCGCACTGTGGGAAAGGCCCGAGAGTCGGTCTGCCGACGTCGGCGACTATCGACAGCTGGACATCGCGCCGTTCGACCACGACCGACGTTGTGTGTCGGTCCTCGTCGAGCACGCCGGCAAGCGGCTCTTGGTCATCAAGGGCGCGCCCGAGGAGGTCCTTGCACGATGCACTGACGTCGACGACGTCGCCCGCGGCGTGCTGAACCGTCAGTTCTCCGCGGGGAAGCGAGTCGTCGCAGTCGCGACGCGACAGGCTCCGAACACGACGGCGATCACGCCGGCCGACGAGCACGATCTCCGATTGGCTGGATTCCTCGTGTTCCTCGATCGGCCCAAGCCGTCGGCCGCGGCGTCCGTCGGGCGGCTGCGGGATCTGGGAATCGTGCTCAAAGTCGTCACGGGCGACAACCTCCTGGTCGCCGAGACGGTGTGCAAGGCGCTCGACATCCCTTCCGAAAAGACTCTCACCGGAACGGACGTCGATGCGCTCGACGACGACCAGCTGCCACAGGCCGTCTCGAATGCCTCGATCTTCGCCCGCATCAGCCCCGAACAGAAGGCACGCATCCTCAGCGCAGAACGCGCCGCGGGGTCAGCGGTCGCGTTTCTCGGCGACGGCGTGAACGACGCGCTCGCCCTTCACCACGCCGACGTCGGGATATCCGTCGACACCGCGACCGATGTCGCCAAGGACGCGGCGGACATCATCCTGCTCGACCGTGACCTCGATGTCTTGGCCGACGGCGTCGTCGAGGGGCGTCGCATCTTCGCGAACACGATCAAGTACGTCCTCATGGGGACGTCGTCCAATTTCGGGAACATGTTCAGCGTCACGGTCGCCGCGGCCTTCCTTCCGTTTCTGCCGATGCTCCCGTTCCAGATCCTGTTGAACAACCTCTTGTACGACACGAGTCAGATGACGATCCCCACTGACCGAGTCGACGAAGAGCAGCTCGTGCGTCCCTCCCACTGGGACATCACGGCCATTCGCAAGTTCATGGTTCGGTTCGGGCCCATCAGCTCGGTCTTCGACTTCGCGACGTTCGCAGTGATGCTTTGGGTGTTCGACGCCGAAGCCCCGCTGTTCCGCGCCGGATGGTTCGTCGAGTCGCTGGCCACGCAGACTCTTGTCGTGTTCGTCATCCGCACCCGCCGGGTCCCGTTCCTGCGCAGCCGACCCTCGAGACCACTTCTCATCTCGGTGTTCGGAGTCGTTGCGGTCGGCGCGATCCTCCCCGAGTCCGGTTTGAGCAGCACCCTCGGCTTCGCACCCCTGCCGATCGACTTCTTCGCGATGTTGATCGGCTTTGTCGTCGCCTACCTGATCGCAGTGGAGGTCGCGAAGTACTTCTTCTTCCGAGTCCACGCGACGACCACACCGCGACCTCTGCGCCGCGACCGCGCACATCGAGTCCACCGCATCGCGTTCCGATGGAGCCACCACCGGCCGCTCACAGCTACCCGGTGAACCGGCGGCGCCCCCGTCGGATCACGCAGCGGCCTCGGCAGTCAGCGCCCTCGGCAGTGTCTGAGTTCAGGACATCGGCGACACGGCTGAGCTGAGCTGTGTCAAGACATCGGAGACACCGATCATGGGGGGGTCTCCGTGGACAAGGGCCGGTTCCTGATCGAGACGCATCTGCGCACTGGCCGGCCGATCGGCGAGCTGGCCGCGGCGCATGGGGTGCATCGCAGCTGGCTGTACAAGCTCCTCGCCCGCTACCGCCGGGAAGGCGACGTCGGGCTCGAGCCGCGCTCGCGCCGACCGCGGTCCTCGCCCACGCGGATCGCTGACCGACACGAGGACGCCATCGTCGCGTTGCGCAAACAGCTCTCCGATGCCGGCTTCGACGCCGGCGCTGAAACGATCCGGTTCCACCTCGCGCAACGCCAGACCGAGGTGCCGTCGGTGTCGACGATCTGGCGGGTCCTCAAAGCCCGCGGGTTCGTCATGCCCCAACCCCACAAACGACCCAAGAGCAGCTACATCCGCTTCGAAGCCGACCTGCCCAATCAGTGCTGGCAGGCCGACGTCACCCACGTGACTGTCGCCGACGGGATCGTGTTCGAGGTCCTCAACATCATCGACGACCACTCCCGCGTCTGTGTCGAGTCCCGCGCCTTGGTCACCACCCGCAGCCCCGACGTCGTGCGCGCCCTGCACAGAGCCGCCCAGACCTGGGGCTACCCCGAATCGTTCCTCACCGACAACGGCGCCATCTTCACCTCATCGCCCCGACGCAACGACCACGGCGCCATCGCACCCGAACTGCTCTCGTTGGGCATCGCGTCCAAGCACTCCCGCCCCTACCACCCCCAGACCTGCGGCAAAGTCGAGCGCTTCCACCAGACCCTGAAGAAGTTCCTCGCCAAACAGGAACCGGCCACCTCCAAAAAACAGCTCCAACACCAACTCGACACCTTCGTCGCCTACTACAACCACCAGCGACCCCACCGAGCCCTCCGCCGACGAACCCCCGCCGTCGCCTTCGCAGCACGAGCACGCGCCTACCCCAGCGGTCCCCGCATCGACTGCGCCGGCTACCGCGTCCGCCACGACAAAATCCACACCAACGGCGCCGTCACCATCCGCTACAACGGCCGACTCCACCACATCGGCATCGGCACCGCCTACCGCGGCTGGCGCATCGTCATGCTCATCGCCGGACGCGACATCCGCATCCTCAGCCTCGACGGCACCCAACTCCGCCGACTCACCCTCGACCCCACCCGCGACTACCAGCCCATGCCCTAACCCCAAAGGCACTGTCTACGATGTCTCGCGACACCAGTCTCCGATGTCTCGCGACATCACACAGCGCCCTCGGCAGGATTCGAACCTGCGCACCCGGCTCCGGAGGCCGATGCTCTATCCCCTGAGCTACGAGGGCGGGAGATGCCGAGGGTAGCCGCGCGAAACTCCGACGATGCCTGGCCCTGCCGCAGATGTCGTCATCGTGGGAGGCGGCTCGGCCGGGTCTGTGCTGGCCGCCCGGCTCAGCGAGCACTCTCATCGATCGGTCCTCCTGCTCGAAGCGGGACCTGATTGGCGCCCAGCGGACGCACCGGCGGAGATCCGATCGCTGAACCCGGGGCTCGTGATCGGCAAGGAGAAGTTCGACGACCTGCAGTACCCCTTGCTCCAGGCGCGGCGCACTCGCGAGCAGGAGCCCGAGCTTCTGTGGCGCGGTCGCGGGATGGGTGGCTCCTCGACGATCAACGGCATCCTCGCGATCCGGGCGCTGCCGGAGGATCACGACGAGTGGGGTGTCGCGGGGTGGTCGTGGCAGGACGTGCTTCCGGCGTACCGGATGCTCGAGACCGAGCACGACTTCGGCGCGGACCCTTGGCATGGCACCGAGGGGCCGTTGCCGATCTTCCGCATCCCGCAGGAGCGGTGGGGTGCGGTCGACTGTGCGCTGCGCGACGCGGCGATCGGCGTCGGATACGGGTGGTGCCCCGATCACAACGCACCCGAAGGTGAGGGCGTGTCGCCCTACGCGATCAACGGCGACCCGGTCCGCGAGGAGCGGGTCACGACCAACGACGCGTACCTCGAGCCGGCTCGTGACCGACCGAACCTCCGCGTCGTCGGCGACGCGCTCGTCGACCGCGTCGTGATCGTTGACGGTCGGGCGATCGGCGTGCGCGTGCGCATCGAGGGGGAGTGGACGACCGTCGAGGGCGGCGAGATCGTGTTGTGCGCCGGAGCGGTGCACTCACCGGCGATCCTCTTGCGCTCGGGCATCGGTCCGGGTCTCGCCGTCGACCTACCGGTGGGCGAGCACCTGCAGGATCATCCGGTCGTCTTCGCGGTGATCCCGCTGAAGGACGAAGCCCAGCCTGCGACGCCGTTCGATCGCCA
>DATKAS010000018.1:0-5591 GCA_035497855.1 Acidimicrobiales bacterium | reverse complement strand
GCCAGCCCCCACCCGAAGAGGCCGGTCAGGCCTTGCCGCCATTGGAAGGGGAGCGGCGCTCGAAGCAAGTGGGGTCGCATCTCCGCCTCGTCGCGATCGCGCACGATGCCGTCACCGAGGTCGCGTTGGCGCGAGAGCGCGACCGCGACGGCGAGCAGGATCACTGCGGTCCCCCCGAGGAGCACCAGCGGGAAGAACCGGTTCTCGGCGAACGGCCGGAGCTCCTCGAGCCATCCGAACGGGGTGAACCAACGGAGCCAGCCGAGGCCCTTCGACCCATCGGCCACCATGCGCATCAGGAACGTCGCGCCGAGCACGAGCCCGGCGGCGCCCGACGCGCGTCGCCGCTGCCCGAAGAGCTGCGACGAGACACCGCCGACCCCGACGAAGTCGAGCATGAGCAGCGTCAGCCCCATGCTGTAGAGCACGCTTCCTGTCACCGCCTGGGCGGTCCCGATGAACGCGAGCGCGACGCAGACGCCGACGATCGGCGTGGTCGCAGCGAGCACGAGCAACGACAGGTCCGTCAGCCGCGGGCGAGTGACCGGGCCGGTGAGCACGAGCTCTGCCCGTCCCGCCTCCTCTTCACCCCGCAGGATCCGGGTCGCGGCGAGGACAGCCCACAAGGCAGCGGCCCCGGCGAGGAACATGCCGACGCGCCAGACGGTGAAGCCGCCAGGCGTCGACAGATCGAACGGAGTGCCGTACAGCGCGCGCAGCGCGGGGTTCGACGCAAGGTCCTCGATCAACCCGGGTGTGATCGCCTCGGTCGCCTCTCGCGCCTTGACGGTCGACGCGACGAAGGTCGCCGACACGACGCTGAGCACGATCGCGCCGACCCGAACCTGCCGCACCGTGAGCCGCGTGACCGCGCGGCGGGCGCTCACGGCGCGCTCGTGCCGCGGTCGCCGTCGCCGCCGTAGTACGCGAGGAAGATCTCCTCGAGCGACGCCTCCTGGGATCGCACCGCGGTGAGGGGAAGGCCGTCGATCGCCTTGAGCAGCGGCCCCGGCGGCCCGCTGAGCGTGACGCGCAAGCCGGCCGGGGTGCGTTCGACCTGCGCCACGCCCTCGACGTCGCCGAGGTCGGGAGGCGAGCCGTCGAAGTCGATGTCGAGCTCGGTGCTGCGCATCGCCCGGAGACGATCGATCGACGCGACCTCGACGAGCTTGCCGGCACGGAGGATGCCGACGCGGGCGCACAAGTGCTCGACCTCGGAGAGGATGTGCGACGAGAGGAACACGGTCTGCCCGCGTGCCTTCGCCTCGTCGACGCAGCGGCGGAACTCGTGCTCCATCAGCGGATCCAGCCCGCTCGTGGGCTCGTCGAGGAGAAGCACGTCCGCCCGGGTGGCGAAGGCGGCGATGAGCGCGACCTTCTGGCGGTTGCCCTTCGAGTAGGCGCGAGCGCGCTTGTCGGGCTCGAGCGCGAACCGCTCGACGAGCTGGGATCGGTAGTCGCGGTCGACGTCGCCGTGCAGGTTGCCGAGCAGCTCGAGGCACTCCTCGCCGGTGAGCTTCGGCCACAGGCTCACGTCACCCGGCACGTACGCCAGGTGCTGGTGGCAGGCCTCGATGTCGCGGGTGTCGATCCCCTTGATCTCGGCGGACCCCGAGGTCGCCCGGATGAAGCCGAGCAGCAGCCGAAGGGTCGTCGACTTGCCGGCGCCGTTCGGGCCGAGGAACCCGAAGACCTCGCCCTCGTCGACGTCGAGGGTGAGCCGGTCGAGAGCGGTGAGCGCCCCGAACCGCTTCGTCAAGCCGAGCGTGCGGATCGCGGGTGCTGGCACGTGGCAGAGGCTATGTCGCTACGTTGGCGATGTGGCCGAAGCGAAGACGGTGCCGACGCGGGTGAGTGTGTCGAAGCATCTGGCGTCGATCCCCGACGATGCACGGCGCCGCGATGCGCGAGCGATCTGCTCGATGATGACCGACGTCAGCGGCGAGAAGCCTGTGATGTGGGGCGAGTCGATGGTCGGTTTCGGCAGCTTCCACTTCAAGTACGCGAGCGGTCGAGAAGGCGACTGGCCCTTGATCGCGTTTGCCGCCCGCAAGGACCGGTTGACCGTCTACCTGATGGACGGGTTCGACGACCGCACCGAGCTGCTCCGGCGGCTCGGGAAGCACTCCAAGGGCAAGTCGTGCCTCCACATCAGGCGGCTCGACGACGTCGACACGGCGGTGCTCCGCGAGCTCGTCGAGACGTCCTTCACGCAGATGCGACAGCAGCAGTCGTGAGGTCGTGCGACACCCACCACCCGTGGAGGCGAGCGGCTGCGGCGAGGTAGAGGCGGGCGTCGGACCGGTGCGCGTCCGCCGCATCGAGGCATGCGAGCGTGTACTTCACGAGGTGCGCATCGTGGTGCCGTGCGGCGCGGGTAGCGAGCACCGTCGCCACTGACGCGAGCGACTCGTCGGAGGCGTGCCACACCGCCGCAGCCGCCTGTTCGGGATCACGCTCGAGCGAGGCGGCCGGCGCCACTCCCGGGTCCTCGGGCTCCCAGTGCTCCTCGAGGGGGCGACAAGCGAGCGCGGCGCGAAAGCCCACGACGTAGGTGGCGGCGACTGCGACCGCGGTCGAAGGATCGGCGCACGCACGCGCGATGCCAAGGGTGGCCTGCGGCATCGTGAGGCAATGACTCCATCCGTACGGGGCGTGGTCTCCTGGCTCCTGCACCATCGAGAGCGCCGCCGCGCGCAGCGTCACGCGCGCTGCATCGCGAACGTCGAGGTGCGAGGTCGGGCGGGAGAGCAGCGAGGCCGCGACGCCCGTGCGTTCGACCTGGGACATGAGTGGGTAGATGAAGTCGCTTCCTGGGACGCCGAGACGAGGGACAGCGCGCAGCGCGTCGAACAGTGCGGCTGCGGGCTGCGGTTGCACGTCGGAGCGGTCGTCGAACCATCGCAGGCGCCACTCGGGGTGCCGCGCGAGCTCCCTCGCGAGCGGACGAAGCAGCTCTGCCGTGAGCTCGCCCCGAGGGGCGACCCGCGGCATCTGGTACAGGAAGATCGCCCCGTGCGCAGCAGCCGCGAGGCTCGGGACGATCACGTCCGCGAGGAGTCGCGCGAGCTCGTCGTTCGTCGCGCGACGACCGAGCCATGTGGCCGTCGCATCGACCTCGTCGAGGTCACCTCCCGCGATCGCGTCACCGAGCCAGCGAGCTGCCTCAGCGAGCGAATCGAACGTACGAGCACCTGGCGGGGGAACGGAAGATCCGAACGCCTCGTAGGCGGTTGCGATCGCCGCGATCTGCGCACGGGCCGCGGTGCGTTCGTCCGGCTCGACGCGGGGAAGGAGTGCGACGCGCGCCGCGAGCTCGAGCGGCGCGTGGAGCACGAAGGAGTCGGCTGGATCGGCGCGAGGCGCGCTCACGACGGCCGCGACTCGCGCCATCAGGTCGGTGTCTGAAACGTCGTCGAGGGGAGGCACCGAAGGAACGTACAAGTTGAAGTGAACTTCAAGTCAAGACCATATGATCCGCTCGTGGAAGATGACCTGCTGACCATCGGTGAGGTTGCCGCACGCACTGGGCTCGCCCCCTCCGCGTTGCGCTTCTACGAGCACGAAGGGCTCGTCGGGTCGGTGCGCTCGGGAGGTGGCCAGCGCCGGTACGAGCGCGAGGTGTTGCGGCGTCTCGCCTTCATCCGGGTCGCGCAATCTGTCGGGCTCGACCTCGGCGAGATCAAGGCGATGCTCGGATCCCTACCGAAGGGCCGCACCCCGAACAAGGCCGACTGGGAGCGGCTGTCGCGCGGGTGGCGCCCGAAGCTCGACGACCGGATCGCCGCGCTCGTGCGGCTGCGTGACCAGCTCAGCGAGTGCATCGGCTGCGGGTGCCTGTCGCTCCGCTCCTGCGCGCTCTACAACCCCTCCGATCGAGCGGCGACGCTGGGAGCGGGACCGCGCTTCCTGCTCGGCGACACGCCCGCCGATCTCTAGAAATCGACTCTTGTCTAGACAAGAGATCTTGTCTACGATGGACTCGTGCATCGGCAACGGATCGGCGTCGTCGAAGAGGTGCAAGAGGTGCAGGCCCTCACGCATCCCGTGCGGATCGCGGCGCTCGCGGCGCTGCGTACACCCGAGTCGGCAGCCGGCGTCGCCCGGGCGATCGGGCAGTCGCGACAGCTCGTCAACTACCACCTGAAGGAGCTCGAGCGCGCAGGGCTGATCGTTGCCACCGGTGAGCGCCGCAAGGGGAATTTCGTCGAGCAGCTCTACCAAGCGGTGGCGGGCACGTTCGTCGTCTCGCCGCGACTCGCGTGGGGGGGCGCGGACCGAGACCGTGCGATCCGCGATCAGGCCTCACTCGAGCGCCTCATCGCGCTCGGCGAGCGGCTGCAGCGAGACGCGAGTGCGTTGCTCGACCGAGCAGCGTTCGACGGCGAGCAGATCGCGACCGCGACGGTCGAAGCCGAGGTGAGCTTCGCAGACGAGGCGGCGCGCAGCGCGTTCATGACCGAGTACCTCGCCGTGCTCGGGCCGTTGCTGAAGAAGCACGGCGCGAATCGAGGCCTGCGCCATCGCGTCGCGATGGCCGTGTATCCGGAGACCGAGGAGGATCAGTGACCACCGATCGGTTCGAGACCACGTTCACCATCTCGGCCCCGCCGGACATCGTGTGGAAGCGGCTCGACGAGCGCGACGACGACGGGCACTGGAAGATCCCGGCGTTCGAAGGCCTGGGCGAGGAGCTCGAGGTCGCACCCGGAGAGAAGCTGCGCGCGCGCAAGCTCACCGAGCCCTGCGCAGGCAGCGAGATCGTCGTGGTGCTCGAGCACGAGTTGAGCGGCACGAAGGTGACGATCACGCAATCGGGCTTCCCCGCGTGGTTCGCTTCAGCGGCGGACGCGTTTGCGATCGGATGGCGCCACATCGTCGCCGACCTCGCGCTCTACCTCGAACGCGGAGTACGGGGCGGGCGCCACGCGCGGCCGTGGGCGATGCTCGGTTGCTCCCTGCACGAGACGCTGCCCGGCCTCGAAGTCGACGACGTGATGCCGGGGACGCTCGCGGCACGCATCGGCGTGCAACCCGGCGACATCGTGTTGACCGTCGGCGGTGCACCGATCGTGACCCGCGCCGAGCTGGAGACGATGATGCGGATCGCGGGCGGTACGGAAGTCGAGGTCGAGTGGGTCCACGGCGACGACAAGCTCGCCGCCGTGGGTTCCCTCTCGACCATCTCCTAGCTCTCTGCCAGGAGCGTGTAGATCCGCTTCCGGGCGTCGGTGATGATCTCGACGACCTTCCCCATGATCTCGGGGTTGCCGGTCATCGCGGCCTGTCGAGAGGCGAGCGCGAGCTGGCGCATCGCGTCCCCGAAGTCCTTGTACCGGCGGCTGATCTGGCTGTTCGCCCAGGGCGACTGCCCCGCGTCGGCGACCCGAGCGGCGGCCGCAGCGCGGCCTTCGTCGGTGAGCTCGTAGACCTTCTTGCCGTCCTGCTCGGTCGAGCGCACGAGGCCCTCGTCCTCGAGCAGCTGCAGGGTGGGGTAGATCGAGCCTGCGCTCGGGCGCCAGGCGCCCGCCGTCTTCTCCTCGAAGCGCTGGATGATCTCGTAGCCATGGGCCGGCGATTCCGCGAGCGCA
>DATKAS010000017.1:0-2740 GCA_035497855.1 Acidimicrobiales bacterium | reverse complement strand
CGCCGGTCGAGTCGAGGATGTCCTCGAACGTCCACGCGCCGTCATCCATCGCGGCGAGCGCGGCGCGCATCCGCCGCTCGCCGTACGCAAGTACCTCGTCGAGCGGTGATCCGAGCGCCACGAGCTCCGCGAGCCGGCTCGCGCCGAGCGCGTTCGCCCCGAGCTGCGCGTCGAGGTCGCCGCCTCGTTCAGCCGGCGTGCGCGAGTTCGCGACGATGAGCTCACGCACCGCCGGCGACCACAGCACCGGCGGGATGCGCAGACCCTCCTGGAAGATCTCGGTCGCATCGGCAGGCATCGAGCCCGGAGCACCACCGCCGAGGTCGGCGTGATGCGCGCGGTTGGCCGCCCACCCGACGAGCACGTCCTCGATGAAGACCGGTGCGACGAACGTGACGTCGTTGAGATGCGTGCCCCCTGCGAAGGGGTCGTTGACCACGGCCTGGTCTCCCGGAGCGAGGCCCACACCGCCGGGGAAGACATCGAGCACCGCACGCACGGATGCGGGCATCGCGCCGAGGTGCACCGGGATGTGCTCGGCTTGCACGATCTGCTCGCCCGCTGCGTTGAACAACGCCGCTGAGCAATCCGCTCGCTCCTTGATGTTCGGGCTGAACGCGGCACGGCGGAGGACCGCGCCCATCTCGTCGGCGATGCCCTCGAGCCGGCCGACGAGCACCGCGAGCCCGGCGGCGTCGAGAGCCACGGTCAGGGCGCCTGCAGGGCGTTGCGCTCTCGGGTGTCCACGGCGCCAACCTAGATCCGGGTCAGCACCAGGGCGCCCCCGATGCCGGGCGCGCCGCTCCATCCCTCGGGCACCCAGATCGTGCAGTCCGCTTCGCTCACCACCGCCGGTCCACGCACCTCACTGCGGTAAAGCGACGGCAGCTCGTCGATGTTGACAGGTGACGACACCCGCGCCGATGCGCGAAGCGCGACCACCTCGGCCGGCTCGTGCGGCCGCGCGTAGCCGTTGCGGCGCGCGTGCTCGGCGTGGAAGGCGTCCGGTGTCGGCACGGTCAGCTCGTGGCTCTGCCCCGGATAGCGGCAGTCGACGGCGGTCACGACCTCGACGTCTCCGTGGGCGCGCAACGAGGCTGCGGCGTCCGTCGCAAGGCGCTCGAGCGAGGCGCGATGGTCGCCGCCTCGCCACGACTGGACGATGTCGTACTGGACGGGCGCGCCGAGGAGACCGACCGCGCACAGCACACCGGCACGCGCCGGGACGACCACCGTCGACATCCCGACGAGCTCCGCCAGCGCGCACGCGTGCATCGGTCCTGCGCCGCCGAATGCGACGAGCGCCAGATCGCGGGGGTCGACACCACGTTCGACGGTGACCTTGCGCACCGCCTGCGCCATCGCGGCATCCACGACCGTGAGCACTCCCTCGGCGGTGACCCCCGCGCGGTCGATCGCTTCCGTCGCAGCCGCGAGGTCGAGCACACCGAGGCCGGGGAGCTCGCTCCGAGGCGCGATGTGCCCTGCGACCAAGTCCGCGTCCGTGACCGTGGCCTCCCTGCCGCCGCGGCCGTAGCACGCGGGGCCGGGATCCGCACCCGCCGACTCCGGGCCGACGGCGAGCGCGCCGCCCGCGTCGATGCGGGCGATCGATCCTCCCCCGGCACCGATCGTGTGGATGTCGAGGGCAGGGAGTCGCACCGGGAAGCCACCGATCTCACGCGACGGCGCCGGCGTCGGGACCCCGCCCGCGACGAGGCAGACATCGGTCGACGTGCCGCCCATGTCGAAGCTCACTGCGTCCGGGAACCCGTTCGCGCTCGCGACGGCGGCCGCCGCACGCACGCCTGCGGCGGGCCCCGAGAGCAGCAACGACGCCGGTCGGTCCGCGGCCCGGTCGAGCGGGACGAGACCTCCCGCTGAAGTCATGACGAGCACGATCGGGGCGACGTCACCCAGCCGAGCGAGGTACGTACGACACGACGGGCGTACGTAGGCGTTCACGACGGTGGTGACGAGGCGCTCGTACTCGCGATGCTCGGGCGAGACCTGGTGCGACGCGACCGCGTCGACCCCCCGCGACGCGAGCGCCGTGAGGGCCATCTCCTCGTGCCGTGGCCAACGGTCGGCGTGGAGGAAGCACACCGCGACCGTGTCGACGTCTGGAGGGATCGGTGGGAGCTTCGACAGGTCGAGCGCGACGAGCTCGGTGCCGTCGGCCGCGATCCGCCCCGGCAGCGTCAGCCGCAACGATCTCGGGACGAGGGGCTCGGGCCGATCCGCCCACTGGTCGTAGAGCGCCGGGCGGTCTTGCCGTGCGATCTCGATGAGATCGTCGAAGCCCTCGTTGGTGAGCAGTGCGACGACCGCACCGCGCCGTTCGAGCAGCGTGTTGGTCGCGACCGTCGTGCCGTGCGCGAGCACATCGGGTGCGCCGAGCGCCGCGACGCCCGACCGCACGGCGACGGACGGATCGCGGCGCGTCGACAAGACCTTCACCAACGACCCTGACTCGTCGACGACGTCGGTGAACGTGCCGCCCGTGTCGACGCCGAGTCGCATGGAGGGCGAACCTAGTCACGCCGCTGACGTCGCCGCGATGTGACAGCGACGATCTAGCCGGAGCGGCCCTGCTGGTTCTGCGCGGCTTCGACGGCCATCGCATCGACGAGGTCGTTCATCTTGTCTCCGCTGTGGCCCTTGACCCACTGGAAGACGACGTCGCCACGCGCGAGCACGGTGGCGATGAACGGCTCCCACAGCTCGCGGTTCGCCACGG
>DATKAS010000016.1:0-7858 GCA_035497855.1 Acidimicrobiales bacterium | reverse complement strand
GACGACGACCGCGGCATCGCCAACGACGACTGCAGAACCGCCGACGACGGTTCCCCTCGATACGACGACCGCGGTGTACCCGACGGCCGGATCATCCGTGCGCTTCGACACGCCCAGTGATGCGGCCCGCGGGTTTGCGGTCGACTTCGTCGGCTTCGTCGACCCCGTCGTCGGCGAGTTCCAGCAAGGCGACAGCCAATCGGGCGAGATCGAGATCCGTCCGTCGACCTCGGGGCCAGTGACGACCGTGCTCGTTCGCCGTCTCGGGGACTCGTGGTGGGTTCTCGGCGCGGCCACCGCCAACATCGAGCTCCAGGACCCTGCCGCCCTCGCGCAGATCTCGTCGCCCGTACGCCTGAGAGGTGTCAGCACCGCGTTCGAAGCGAACGTGTCCGTCGAGATCCGGGACGACGGCGCGCGCCGCCCGCTGGGCGACGGTTTCGTCATGGGCGGATCGATGGGCGAGAAGGGCCCCTTCGACGGAACCGTGACCTTCGCGGAGCCGTCGGCGTCGATGGGTGCCGTCGTCCTCTACACGACATCGATGGAGAACGGCCGCGTGTGGGAGGCCGCCGTTGTCCGAGTCCGCTTCGCCCCTCCCGAGCCGACACAGTGATCGCCGGTTGCCCATTCGACGACGAGACGTCCGGCGTGCTCTTCGACATCGGTGCCGAGGGCCGCACAGGCGCGGCGCGGCCGCGGTTGGGCCCTTCCGCCGGTTCGTCGAGGAAGAGCACGATCCAACACGGAGGAGCCAATGGCGCCTCTCGGAGGTGAGTGTTCGATGGGAGCCCATTCTCTCGCAGCACCCGTTCCCACCTCCGGGGGGTCCGCTCATGGCGTCGGGGCCCGGTGGGCAGTCGGACTGGCGGCAGCCGTGGTTGTCGTGATCGTGGCCTCGTACGTGATGTTCGGAGTGGCGTATGCCGTCGGAGGCTCCGACGCCGTCGAGGACACTTGGATGGGATACCTCGGCGCGGCGTCGTTGGTCGGCGGGCTGCTGCTGTCGCTCGTCGGATTCGCGCTGGCGGTCGTCGCGAGGTTCAAGCACGAGCGGTGGACGTTGCTGTGGCTCCCGCTGTCGGTGTTCCCGGCGCTGCTTGCCATCGTGACGCTCGTGGAAACGCTCTGGATCGAATAGCAGACGGTGACCCCTCACGGGTTCGGAGGGCACCAGGAGCTTCAGGATCCACCGCCCTCCGCCAGCCCAGTCAGTTCAGCCGTCCACCTCGACCCCGGCTGCGCGCAGCTCGGACACGACCTCAGGAGTGCTTGCCGCCCTGACGCCAGCGCACAGCCCCAGCAAAACCCGCGCGTCGAGGCCTCGCCGGACGGCGTCCAGAGCGGTCGCGCGAACGCAATAGTCGGTGGCGAGGCCACACACATCGACGGCACTCACGCCTGACTCGGCCAGGATCGACTCGAGGTCCTGCCCCGCGTCGTCGCCTTCGAACCCTGAGTAAGCGGCAGAGTGTCGGCCCTTGCTCACGACCGCGCTGACGCGGCTCACGTCGAGTGCGGGATGGAACTGCGCGCCGACGGTGCCCGGGACGCAGTGAGGCGGCCAGGAGTCCCGGTAGTCCGGCGTGGCCGAGAAGTGCGTGCCGGGATCCTCGTGCCAGTCACGAGTGGCCACGATGGCGGCGTAGTCATCTGCGTGTTCGTTGAGGTATGCCGTGATCCGCCTGGCAACGTCTGCTCCGCCCGCGACGGCGAGCGAGCCGCCTTCGCAGAAGTCGTTTTGCACGTCGACGATCAAGAGCGCTCGCCCGCTCACAACGCCGCTCCACGGTCGTCTGCGTTCTGATCGGCCAACTCGTCGGTGATCTCCCGCGCGAGAGCGCCAAGTCGCTCCGACACCCGCACCCGTGGCGGCACGGGCTCACGCAAGGCGATGGCCTCGGGCGCGAGAGCGGCAAGATCGCGGGAGAGGCGCGAGCGCGCCGATTCGATGCCATCCGGCGGGGCAACCCGCATCCCTGCTCGCATCACCGGCACCAGCAGGGGCTCCGCTCCATCCGGCCCAGTCTCCTCGCGCCGAGCGAGGAGGTCCTCCTCGATGGTCGATCGTCGCCACACCTGCTTGGCGCCCGGCAGGGTGGCCTTGCCAGCCGACAGCTTCAGCACCGGCCGGCCGTCGTACGCGACGAGCTTGTAGGCGCTGTCGAGTGACGGGGCGTCGGCCGAGACGCCCATTCGGGTACCGACGCCGACCGCATCGATCGGAGCAGCTTCGGCCACGAACCGCTCGAGGTCGTACTCGTCGAGCCCGCCGCTCGCGAAGATCCGCACCTGCGGGAGGCCAGCTTCGTCGAGCATGCTGCGGGCATCGCGCGCCAGCGCGACCAGGTCGCCGCTGTCGAGGCGCACTCCGAGCGAGCCGCTCAGACCGAGCTCTCGGATGACCTCGATGGCCGTAGCCACGCCGGTCAGCGTGTCGTAGGTGTCGACGAGGAACGTAGTCCGTTGGGGCAGATCCTGTGCGAAGGCGCGGAACGCATCGACCTCCTTGGGGAAGGCCTCGATGTAGGAGTGGGCCATGGTTCCCGCCGCCCGCAGGCCGAACCGCCGGGCGGCCTCGACGTTGCTGGTCGACCCGAACCCGGCGATCGCAGAGAGCCGGGCCACCGCCATGCCCGCCTCGACCCCGTGGGCGCGGCGCAGCGCGAAGTCCACCAGCTCGATGTCGCCGGCAGCCAGGCGGCAGCGCGTTGCCTTGGTCGCCAGCGCGGTTTGGAAGGTCACTTGGTTGAGCAGGTACGTCTCGACGAGCTGTGCTTCGGGGAGGGAAGCCGTTACCTCCAGAATCGGCTCGTCGGCCAGCACGATTCGGCCTTCAGGCACGGCGAACACGTCGCCCCTGAAGCGCAAACCAGCGAACGCGTCGACCTCGTCGGGCGAGAAGCCGGCTTCCCGCAGCCACCCCAGGTCCTCGTCTTCGAACGAGAACGACTCAAGATACGACAGACAGTCCTCGAGCCCAGCTGCGACGAGGAAACCTCGGTCGGCGGGAAGCTTGCGGACGAACAAGCTGAAGGTGGCCGAACCGACCATGGCCCGGCGCAGATAGCTCGCCGCCATGTTCAGCTCGTAGAGATCGGTGATCAGAGCCCGGCCCACGGTGCGATCATGCGTGCCGGTGGGCCGGCGATCCAGGGCCGAACGGCACGACGTCCCCTGCTGAGACCTTCGCCTCTACCCCGTCGCCTCGAAATGATCGATGTTGGTTTGCGGCCCTTTCATCGCATGGAGGATCGGATGATGAGGAACTTGGTCGTGTGCGTGTCTGTCTCGCATGGCAACACGAAGAAGATCGCGTCGGCGATGGCTGACGTGCTCGGCGCGCCGGTGGTGGAACCTGAAGAGGTGGACGTCGCCACCCTCGGCGGCTACGACTTGGTCGGGTTCGGTTCGGGCATCTTCGCCATGGCGTTCCATCCCCGGCTGCAAACCTTCGTGGCCTCGCTGCCAACCGCGAAGCGGGGCAAGGCGTTCCTGTTCGCGACGAGCGGCGGCCCGGAGCTGCCGGTCTGGCCTTACACCCGGCCGATGGTCGCGCGGCTCGAGACCAAGGGCTTCGAGGTCGTCGGGACGTTCAGGTGCCGGGGGCTCGACACCTGGCTGCCGCTCCGGCTCATCGGCGGGCTGAACAAGGGACACCCGAACGACGCAGACCTCGCGGCGGCGTCGTCGTTCGCCGCAGGCCTCCGCGACGACACGCGCACGCCGACGACCGTCGATGCCTCGCTGCCTTGACCATGGGAGCTGACAGGTCCTTCCGAGTGCCTCGGGGTCAAGCTCACCGATCCGGACGGGCAGCAAGGTGGTCGACTCGGCGCCAGCGGGAGTCTCAGTCGTAGGAGCACCTGCGGATCGCGGGAGTGGTCTCCCCCTCGCCTCTCTCGGCCGTCCGGCCGTCAGTCGAGCGGTGGGGCGCGCGTCTCGCGCGGTGACCTGCGGCTTTCTGGTCGGGAAGGCGGGATTTGAACCCGCGGCCTCAGCGTCCCGAACGCTGCGCGCTAACCAAGCTGCGCTACTTCCCGGTAGGCCGGAGAGCGTAGCCGCGCCTGCCGGCGGTCTCTGTCGCAAACTGCGTCAGAAGTGGCGCAGTTTGCGACACAGAAGCCATGGTGCCGACATGCAGCTGCGCGAGCTCCAGGACGTGATCGCCCGCACCTACCTCGAACGCGACGCCGAACGCGGCGTGGCCGTCACGATTGCCTGGCTCGCCGAGGAGGTCGGGGAGCTCGCTCGCGCCGTGCGCAAGGGCACTCGCGAGGAGCAGGTGCTCGAGATGGGTGACGTCCTCGCGTGGCTCGCGTCGCTCGCGAACCAGCTCGACATCGACTTCGACGACGCGATCGACCACTTCCGCAACGGATGCCCGAAGTGCGGAGCGATCCCGTGCGCGTGCGCGTGACTACCGAGCGGCGAGCAGCTCCGCGATCTGCACTGCGTTGAGCGCCGCGCCCTTGCGCAGGTTGTCGTTCGAGACGAAGAGCGACAGTCCGTGCTCGACCGTCTCGTCCCGACGGATGCGACCGACGAAGCACGGATCCTTGCCGGCGGCCTGAAGCGGCGTGGGGATGTCGGACAGCTCGACGCCCGGCGCGCCTCGCAGGATCTCGCGCGCCTCCTGCGGGCTGATCGCTCGCGCGAAGTCCGCATTGATCGACAGCGAGTGCCCGGTGAACACGGGCACGCGCACGCACGTGACCGACACGGGGAGGCTGGGAATCTCGAGGATCTTGCGGCTTTCGTCGCGGAACTTCTGCTCCTCGTTCGTCTCTTCCCGGCCGTCGTCGATGAGCGTGCCCGCGAACGGGAGCACGTTGAACGCGATCGGCCGCGCGAACTTCACCGGCGCGGGGAAGTCGACGGCGTCGCCGTCGAAGGTGAGCGCCGCGGCGCGGTCGACGACCTTGCGCATCTGCTCGTCGAGCTCGGCGACGCCTTCGAGCCCGGCGCCCGACGTGGCTTGGTAGGTGCTCGCGACCAATCGCTTCAACCCGGCCGCGACGTGCAACGGCTTGAGCACCGGCATGCCGGCCATCGTCGTGCAGTTCGGGTTCGCGACGATGCCCTTGGGGATGTTCGCGAGCGCGTGCGGGTTCACCTCGGAGACGACGAGGGGGACATCGGGATCCATGCGCCACGCCGACGAGTTGTCGACGACGATGACACCCGCGTCGGCAAACCGCGGTGCGAGCGCCCTCGAACCTGTTGCACCGGCGGAGAACAGTGCGATGTCGAGGCCGCTGGGATCGGCGACTGCGGCATCCTCGACGGGGATCTCCTTGCCGTTCCACGGCAGCGTGCGTCCCACCGATCGGGCCGAGGCGAAGTAGCGGATCTCGTCGACCGGGAACCCTCGCTCGGCGAGCACGGCACGCATGACGCTGCCGACCTGCCCGGTTGCTCCAACGACTCCTACGCGCATGGGGTCAGGCTACCGGCGGGCCTCCCTGCCGATCCCGGCAGTTTCGTGATGTCACGTCGCCGTCCTTCGGCCGGCTCCTGCTCGCTGCGCTCGACGATCGGTGCTTCGCGCAGCCGGCGGCGCATTGCGCCGCCTGGTCAGCCCTCCAATTCGAACGCAGCATGCAGCGCCTGCACCGAACGCTCGACATCGGCGGCAGCGACAACACAGCTGATCCGGATCGACGACGTCGAGATCATCTCGATGTTCACGCCGTTGTCGGCGAGGGTCTCGAACATCGTGGCCGCGACGCCGGGATTCGTCTTCATGCCGGCGCCCACGAGAGAGACGCGGCCGATGTCCTCGTCGTGCGTGACGCCGCTCGCACCGATCTCGGCGAGCAACGCTCCCATCACGCGCTCGCTCGTCGCGAGGTCGGCCTTCGGGACGGTGAACGAGATGTCGGTCGCGCCGCCGATCGAGGTGTTCTGCACGATCATGTCGACGTTCACCGATTCGTCGGCGAGCGCGCGGAAGAGCCGTGCCGCGATGCCGGGCTTGTCGGGCACTCCTGTGATCGTCACCTTCGCCTCGGACGTGTCGTGCGTGACGGCGGAGATGATCGGGGCTTCCATCGAAGCGTCCTCCTCTGTGACCCACGTGCCGGGTTCCCACGTGAAGCTCGAACGGACATGCAGCGGGACCTGGTGGTTGCGGGCGAACTCGACCGACCGGAGCGCGAGCACGCGTCCCCCGGTCGCGGCCATCTCGAGGACCTCCTCGAACGACACGCGGTTCAGGCGCCTCGCTCTGGGCACCACGCGAGGGTCGGCCGTGAACACGCCGGTGACGTCCGTGTAGATCTCGCAGACATCGGCCTTGAACGCGGCGGCGAGCGCGACCGCCGTCGTGTCGGATCCGCCACGACCGAGGGTGGTGACGTCGTTCGCGGTCGACACGCCTTGGAAGCCAGCCACGACGGGGATCTGGCGAGCCGCGATCGCGGCGCGCAACCGATCGCCCTTCACCTCGAGGATCTTCGCCTTGCCGTGCGTCGTGTCGGTGACGATTCCCGCTTGGCTACCCGTGAACGACTGCGCCTCGACGCCGAGCTCGGCGAGAGCCATGCAGAGGAGGGCCATCGACTTTCGTTCGCCCGCGGTGAGCAGCATGTCCATCTCGCGCCCTGGCTGCACGGACGACACCTGGTTCGCGAGGGCGATGAGCTCGTCTGTCTCCTTGCCCATCGCGCTCACCACGACGATGACGTCGTTGCCCTGCCGATGCGTGCGAGCGACGTGATCGGCGACGGCGCGGATGCGGTCCGCGTCGGCAACCGAGGTGCCGCCGTACTTCTGCACGAGGAGGGCCACGTCGTTGGAAGGTACCAGCGCCGACTGTGGGGGCATCCAGGCAAACCGATAGGTTTCCGGGCTCGTGGGCACCGCCAAGCGTGAACGCCAGAAGGCCGGCCGTCAGGCTCGCCTCGAGGCCATGGAAGTCGAGCAAGCCAAGGCGAAGCGCAGGCGGCTGATCATCCGAGGGGCCATCGCCGTCGTCGCGTTCCTCGCGGTGGCGTTCATCATCAGCAAGTTCGTCGGCAAGAACGACAACAACGCGGTGTCCGCGGGTACCACCGTTGCCGCGGGAGCTGACTCGACCGGCGGTGCGGCAACGACCGCTGCGCCGACTGCGTCCACAGTCACCACTGTTGCGGGCACGTCGATCACCGGTGAGACGCCGTGCCCGGCGACGGATGGCTCGTCCGCGCGCGTCACCTCGTTCGCTCAGCCCCCGCCCACGTGCATCGACCCGTCGAAGACCTACACGGCTGCGGTGAAGACGAACTTCGGCGACTTCACGATCGAGCTCGATCCCAAGGCGGCGCCGGAGACGGTCAACAACTTCGTCGTCTTGTCGCTGTACCACTTCTACGACGGCGTCTCGTGCCACCGCATCGTCCAAGACTTCGTGATCCAGTGCGGCGACCCGAAGGGTGACGGCACTGGAGGGCCGGGCTACACGTTCCCCGACGAGCTTCCCGCCGAAGGCGCGTACAAGCTCGGCTCGATCGCGATGGCGAACTCCGGGCCGAACACGAACGGCAGCCAGTTCTTCATCATCTCGGGGTCGCAGGGCACGCAGCTGCCGCCGCAGTACTCACTGTTCGGGCAGGTCACCGACGGCCTCGACACGACGATCAACACGATCGCCGCGCTCGCCGTGCCGGGCTCGGACGGCCCGCCGTCTCAGCCGGTGCAGATCCAGAGCGTCACGATCACCGAGTCGTAGCGCCGCTCCCCGCTCGAGATTGATGAATCGGGGTGCAAATGCGCACCTCCAATCATCAATCTCGGCGTGCGGTCGGCGTGCGGTCGGCGTGCGGTCGGTCGCGCTCGTCTCGTCAGGGGAGGCGGTGGAGCCCGACCTCGTGACCGT
>DATKAS010000015.1:0-2153 GCA_035497855.1 Acidimicrobiales bacterium | reverse complement strand
CCACATCTTCACGTCGCGGAAGAGCTCCTGGACGCGCTCGGCCTCGAGCGTCTCGTTGACGATGAGCTCGCGGGCGAGGACGTCGAGGATGTCGCGGTTGTCGACGAGGACCTGCTGCGCCGCTTCGTGCGCGCGTTCGATGAGCCCGCGGACCTCGGCGTCGATGGTGGCGGCCACCTCGTCGGAGTAGTCGGGCGTGCTGGTGAAGTCGCGACCGAGGAACACCTCGCCTTGTGGGTGGCCGAAGCGCATCGGTCCGAGCGAGTCGCTCATGCCGTACTCGGTGACCATCTGGCGGGCGATGGTGGTGGCGCGGTCGATGTCGTTCTGCGCGCCGGTGGTGGGCTCGGCGAAGATCAGCTCCTCGGCCGTGCGCCCGCCGAGCAGCATCGCCAGCTCGTCGACCAGCTCGCTCCGCGTGACGAGGAACTTGTCCTCGGTGGGCAGCGTGAGCGTGTAGCCGAGCGCGCGACCGCGCGGGATGATCGAGATCTTGTGCACCGGGTCGGTGTTGGGGAGCGCGTGCGCGACCAGCGCGTGACCGCCCTCGTGGTAGGCGATGACGCGCTTCTCGCGCTCCGAGATGAGCCGGCTGCGTCGCTCGGGCCCCGCCATCACGCGGTCGATGGCCTCCTCGAGCTGCGGGAGACCGATGAGCTCGAGGTGGTGGCGCGCCGACAGCAGCGCGGCCTCGTTCATCAGGTTGGCGAGGTCGGCACCGGTGAAGCCGGGCGTGCGCCGAGCGATGACGTCGAGGTCGACGCCGGGCGCGAGCGGCTTCTCCTTGCCGTGCACCCGCAGGATGGCCTTGCGGCCCTCGAGGTCGGGACGGTCGACGACGATCTGGCGGTCGAAGCGACCGGGCCGCAGGAGCGCGGGATCGAGGATGTCGGGGCGGTTGGTCGACGCGAGCAGGATCACCCCTTGCTTCTGGTCGAAGCCGTCCATCTCGACGAGCAGCTGGTTGAGCGTCTGCTCGCGCTCGTCGTGACCGCCGCCGAGGCCGGCGCCGCGGTGGCGACCGACGGCGTCGATCTCGTCGACGAACACGATCGCGGGTGCGGCCGCCTTCGCCTGCTCGAACAGGTCGCGCACGCGCGACGCGCCGACGCCGACGAACATCTCGACGAAGTCGGAACCGCTGATGGAGAAGAACGGCACGCCGGCCTCGCCCGCGACCGCCTTGGCGAGGAGCGTCTTGCCGGTGCCGGGCGGGCCGTAGAGCAGCACGCCCTTCGGGATCTTCGCGCCCATCTGCTGGAAGCGAGCAGGTGACTCGAGGAATTCCTTGATCTCCTCGAGCTCCTCGACCGCTTCGTCGAGGCCGGCGACGTCGGCGAAGGTCACCTTCGGTTGGTCCTTGGAGAGCGTCTTCGTGCGCGCCTTGCCGAAGCCCATCACGCGACCGCCGCCACCCTGCACCTGACCGAGCACCCACATGAGCACCAGCGCGAGCAACACGAACGGCAACAGCCCGTAGAGCAGGCTGAGCCACGCGCTCTGGCTCTGGTGATCGGTGTCGAACTTCGGCACGCCGGCATCGACGACGTCTTGCGTGAGGCGCGCGGTGTACTGCGCAGGGAAGTTGACCGTGTACTCGGTGCCGTCCTTCAGCTTGCCGGTGACCGTGTGGTCCTTGTCGTGGATGGTCGCGCTCGCGACCTTGCTGTCGTGGAGGTCGCGCGTGTAGCGGTCGAGCGGGATCTGCTCGGGGCCGCCGCTCTTCGTGAGCGCGCGGAAGCCGAAGAAGGCCACCACGACCGCGACGGCCACCACCACGATCATCAGGCTGCGACGCTGCTTGGGCACGGCCACTCCGGGAGACGAGACGGCGGCCGCCCCAATCTACTTGCTGGCCCGGAGGCCCTTTTCGGCCTGTGTCGCCCGTCTCAGACCGGCTCGGAACCCGCGTACTCCGCGATGTAGGGCAGGTTCCGGTAGCGCTCGCCCACGTCGAGGCCGTAGCCGACGACGAACTTCGGCGGGATCGTGAAGCCCACGTACTTGAGGTCGAGCTCGACGCGCTGGAGGCCTTCCTTCACCAGCAGCGCGCACACCTCCATCGACGCGGGACCGCGCGCGGCGAGGTTCTTGCGGAGGTACGCGAGCGTCAGCCCGGAGTCGACGATGTCCTCGACGATCACGACGTGTCG
>DATKAS010000014.1:0-5329 GCA_035497855.1 Acidimicrobiales bacterium | reverse complement strand
GTGGCGAGCCTCGTGCTCACCGCGGCGATGGCCCCGTGCCTCGTGGGCGTCGGTGAGCTCAAGGCGAACGCGAAGCTCCCGTCGAACCTGTTGGCGTGGACGGGCGCGTTGGCGATGGGCGGTCTGTGCCTGCTGATGCTGTCCACCCCGATCGGCAAGCCGAGCCTCGAACTGCACTCCTACCCGGTCCAGGCGCTCGCCTACATCCACGACGAGGGGCTTCTCCCGCCGCCGGACGGCAGCGAGGGCCGCCTTCTGGCCCAAGATTTCGTGGGCAACCTCCGGGAGTACCTCGACGGGCCCATCGGCGACGTGTTCGTCGACGATCGGGCTGAGGTGCTGAGCAAGAAGACCTCGGACGACTATCTGAACCTGCTCGGGGCGGGTCCCAGCTGGGAGACGATCCTCGACAGCTACGACATCCGGACGATCGTCTGGCAGCGGTCCCTCCCGCTTGCCGTGGTGCTCACCGAGTCCGAGCGCTGGCAGGTGCGCTACACCGATGGTGACTGGATCGTGGCGACGCGCCGGGCGCCCACGACGTCAGCCTGAGCAACCCTGCGCACTCGACCCCCACGGCCGGCTCGAGACGGCCTCCACGGTCGAATGCTCAAAAAGGGGGAGGGGGCGGGTCAGCTGGCGGCGGTCAGCGAGCTGTTGAACTGGGTGTAGCCGCCGTTCGTGCGCTGGCCGAGGAACTGGACAGCGAGGAAGCACACCATCGCGATCAGGCCGACCATGAGGGCGTATTCGACCATCGTCGCACCCTCGTCTCCGTGGAATCGCTTCGTCGTTTGCTTGCGCATTGTTGAAACCTCCGCCGCTCCGCTTGCGGGCATCAGCTCGCTGAGCCGATGTTGCTACCGACCGTGGAGAACTTCGCCTGAGCGACGTTCCCGAGCAGGCCGATCGCCGAGATGCAGACGACCGCGATCAGGGCGACGAGAAGGGCGTACTCCACCATCGTGGCCCCCTCGTCACCCCGAAGTCGCGCTGTCGTCGTCACTGGTCTTGGGGCGCTCAGCTGGCGCCGCTGATCGAGTTGCCGACCGTGCTGAACTTCGAGTTTGCGCTCCGGCCGATGAGCGTGACCGCGGCGATGCACACCACGGCGATCAGGGCGACCATCAGGGCGTACTCGACCATGGTTGCCCCGTCTTCACCGCTGAGACGCTGGCGCTGGGCTGTCATGTCAGAAACCACCTTGTGTACGGGTTGAGCTCGGGGGAATGAATCGAACGAGAAAGAGTGAAGGGCGGGCCGGATCGCGGCCCGCCCTCCGGAACTCCTTGTATGGGGATTGCTCAGCTCGCGCCGCTGATCGAGTTGCCGACCGTGCTGAACTTCGAGTTTGCGCTGTTGCCGATGAGGGACACAGCGGCGATGCACACCACGGCGATCAGGGCAACCATGAGGGCGTACTCCACCATCGTCGCACCACGATCGCTGTCAGCGAAGCGGGCACGCATCCACGAGGCGAAGAAGTCCCACTGGGTCTTCAGGTCCATTGATTTCTCCCGTCGGGATTGGGCTGTTATGAGCCAGGATGCTGGCGCTTCCTGTGCTTCAAGTATCGGTCGGCAGCCACACGCCTATGAATAGGACGATCGGCCCAAATTCACTGAGTGGGGCCAACGGACTACCGCAGGTGAACGATGCCCATCCGGACGGCTTGGAGCACGGCCTGGGTGCGATCCCGGGCGTCGAGCTTCTCGTAGATCGACGCCAGGTGGTTTTTCACGGTCTTCTGGCTGATGTAGAGCCTTCCTGCGACCTCGGGCGTGGAGCAGCCGTCAGCGATCAGCTGCAGCACCTCTTCCTCGCGCTTGGTGATGAGGCGATCTTCTTCACGGGTGGACGGCGTGTCGATCTTGTGGACCTCGTCGAGCATGGAGGCCGCGAGGTCCTGTGACAGCGCGGTGTCGCCGGTCGCCGCCTGGCGCACGGTGGCCGCGACCTCGTCGACCGAGCAGTCCTTCACGAGGTAGCCCACCGCGCCCGCTCGGATCGCGTCGGTGAGCACCGAGTGGTCGGCGTGCATGGTGAGCATGACGATGCGGGCGTCGGGATGGTCGTTGCGGATGCGTCGGGTGGCCTCCACACCGTCGATCTGTGGCATGGAGACGTCCATCAGGATGACGTCGGGAGTGAGCTCGTCGGCGAGGCGGATGGCCTCCTCGCCGTCCGCGGCCTCGCCGACCACGTCGAACCCTTCGTCGATCATCGATCGCCGCAGGCCTTCCCGCAGCATCTTGTGGTCGTCCACCAGCATGAGCCTGATCGCCTGCTCGTCGGTCATCTCGGTGTCTCCCTCACTCGGCTTCTCACTGGGGATCGAGCCAGACCCGCACCGCGGTCCCCCCGCCGGGATTCGTGTCGAAGTCGAGTCGGGCGCCGATGCTCGCGGCCCGCTCCCGCATGCCGATGATGCCGTAGGAGTCGAGCCGGGCCGGCTGGCCCTTGCCGAGCCCGACGCCGTCGTCCGACACGACGAGCTCCGCTCGGTGGCCGTCGCAGCGCCAGGTGATGGCGAGCTGTGATGCCCGGGCGTGCTTCTCGACGTTGGCCACCGCTTCCTTGGTGATCCGCCAGATCTCCCGTTCCTGGAGCAGCGGGAGGCGCCCGCGCTCCTCGGTGCGCAGGGTCACCCGCAGGCCGCTCCGCTCCGAGACCCGCTCGAGGAACTGCTTGAGCGTGGAGGTCATGTCCTGCACCTCCGACACGTCGGTGCGCAGGTCGTACAAGGTGTCGCGCACCTCACCGATCACGCCCCGCACGTCGTGGCGGAGGTTGTCGAGCGGCTCTCGCACGTTCTCACCCTTGTCGGCGGCTCGGACGATGCGGTCGAGCTCGAAGGCGAGGTAGGCGAGGGACTGGCCGATGCGATCGTGGAGGTCGCGGGCGATGCGGGTGCGCTCCTCGTCGGCGCCGACCGTGCGGAGGCGGGTGAACCAGCGCGCGTTGTCGACGGCGAGTGCAGCCGGCTCGACGAAGCGGTTGAGCAGCTCGACGTCGCGGGGCTTGAACGCGTCCTCCGTGGTCCGCTCGACCGAGATGAGGCCGATGAGCGAGCCACGAGCCCGCAGCGCCGAGTACATGCCCGAGCCCGCGCTCGGCGACAGGCCGGGCCCCCCGGTCTCGAGCAGGTTGGGCTCGGTGACCGCCGTGGTGACCCCCATCGCACGTCGCAGTGGCGGGGGGAGCCGGTGGGTCGGCAGGGGCGTCGGGACCTTGACCCCGTCGCGCCGCGCCGCCACCCAGGTCGAGTCGGTCTCGTCGAACAAGATGAGCGCGCAGGCGTCGTACTCCAGGAGGTCCTGCAGCCGGATCATCGTCGAGTCGAGCACGTCGTCGAGGTCGAGCGAGGCCGGCAGCGACTGCGCAACCCTGTGCAGCGACTCGAGGAGCTCGTTGGCTTCGGTCAGCCGGCCCAACCGGTCGAGGGCGAGCGACTGCTGGCGTTCAGATTCGGTGAAGATCCGCCGGGCGTAGCCCGCCACCATGGCGACGAGGAGCAGCAGGAACGCCCACTGGGCCGAGCGCCGCAGGGCCTGGTCGTCGGGGGTGGCAGTGAGCAGGTAGGGGATCGCAACGGCCGCCGCGGATCCCAACGCCGAGTTGATCGAGAACGTGAAGCCTCGGGCGAAGCCGGCCGCGATGACGGCCGTCATCAGCGAGAAGACGAACGGGGACTCCCAGTATCCCGTGCCGCACACGACGGCGACGCACAGGGCGAGCTCGGCGAGCACGCCCCAGACGGTCCCCGGGCCCTCCTCGTACCGGATCGGCCGAAGGGTGCGGAAGACCGCGTACGCCAGGATGACCGCGCCGAAGACGATCGTGCGGGTGTCGCCGTCCGCGACATCCGCGGACGCGAGGGCGAAGCCGACCGCCAGCGCTCCCCAGCGGATCGCGATGACGGGCGGGGTGAGCGCGGCGACCCTGAGGTCCGGGAGGCGCCGGCGATCGCGGTACAGGGTGTTCCGAGCGCCGAACGCCCAGGTGCTGGCGGCGTCCACGTCGCTCCCCGCGGCGGTGACCGTCGTGTCGGCGGCCGCAGTGGCCCCCGTCTCGACCGGCGTCGCGTCGGTTGACCCGGGCTCTGCCGTCGCCGGGTCAGCAGCCAGCGGCACGCTGCGGTCCGGACGAGCCCGCAACGCCATCTTCACCTCCCTTGGGGTTCGCCTCGGCGCTCGGCCGTGGGGATCGACGATCGCGGTCGGCAGGCGCGAACGTCGCCGCCTCAGGGTAAATGGTCGGCACGTTCGGAGAGGTGATTCACCCCCAGTTCCGGCCCGGCACGGACTTGCTTGTACGGTCCGGCCGTGATCCTCGTGGGCCTCACTGGGGGCATCGGCTCCGGCAAGTCGACGGTGTCCAGTCTGCTCGCCGCCCGGGGTGCAGTGGTAGTCGACGCCGACGCGATCACACGTCAGCTGCAGGAGCCCGGACAGCCCGTCCTCGTCGCGATCGTCGAGCGGTTCGGCACCGGGGTGCTCGACGCGGACGGCCGGCTGAACCGGGCCGCCCTGGCCGCGATCGTGTTCAACGACGCCGACGCGCTCAAAGACCTCAACGCGATCGTGCACCCGGCGGTCGGCGAGGAGACCGCCCGTCGTCTGCTCGCAGAGCAGGACACCGACCACGTCGTCGTGCTCGACGTGCCGCTGCTCGTGGAGACCGGCCGGCGCGGCCTCGCGGCGGTCGTCGTGGTCGACGTCCCGACAGAAGTGGCCATCGAACGGCTCGTGCACCAGCGCGGCATGGCGGAGGAGGACGCCCGGGCTCGCATCGCGGCGCAAGCGACACGTGACGATCGACTCGCAAAAGCGGACATCGTCATCGACAACTCGGGCGATCGCGACGCGCTCGAAGCGCGTGTGGCCGAGGTCTGGGAGCAGGTTCGCGCGTTGCCGCAAAGCCGGAGTGTCGCACCCCCTCGGTAGCATCGAGCAGTGCCTTCTGGTTCCTCGGCGTTCCGAGTTGTGTCCGACTTCGAACCGGCCGGAGACCAGCCGCGCGCGATCGAGCAGCTCGCCGAGGGGGTGCAGCGCGGCGACCGGTTCCAGACCCTTCTCGGCATCACCGGCAGCGGGAAGAGCGCCACGATCGCGTGGACGATCGAGAAGGTGCAGCGGCCCACGCTCGTGCTCGCACCGAACAAGTCGCTCGCCGCGCAGCTCGCGAACGAGTTCCGCGAGTTCTTCCCGAACAACCGGGTCGAGTACTTCGTCTCCTACTACGACTACTACCAGCCCGAGGCGTACATCCCGTCGAGCGACACCTACATCGAGAAGGACAGCTCGATCAACGACGAGATCGATCGCCT
>DATKAS010000013.1:0-2295 GCA_035497855.1 Acidimicrobiales bacterium | reverse complement strand
GGCCGTGGTCTCGAGCGCGCCCACCTCGACGTCCGCGATGACGACGCGCATCCCGGCGTCCTTGAACCGCGCCGCCATCGCCCGGCCGATTCCGCTCGCACCTCCCGTGACGACCGCAACCTTGCCTTCGAGCACGCGCATGTCGCGGAGAGTACTTTTCCCTGCTCGTCGCGGCGTCGTGACTCAGTAGCGGTACTGCGCTGCCTTGAAGGGTCCGCCCGGGGGCACGCCCAGGTACTCGGCCTGCTCGTCGTCGAGCTTGGTGAGCTTCACGCCGAGCGCGTCGAGGTGGAGGCGAGCAACGTTCTCGTCGAGGTGCTTCGGCAGCACGTAGACGCCGATCGGATACCGGTCGCGGTGGTTGAACAGCTCGATCTGCGCGAGCACCTGGTTCGAGAACGAGCACGACATGACGAAGCTGGGGTGGCCGGTCGCGCAGCCGAGGTTCACGAGCCGGCCCTCGGCCAGCACGATGATCGAGTGGCCGTCGGGGAAGGTCCAAAGGTCGACCTGCGGCTTGATCGTGAGGCGCTCGACGCCGGGGAAGCGAGCGAGGCCGGCCATGTCGATCTCGTTGTCGAAGTGTCCGATGTTGCACACGATCGCGTTGTACTTCATCTGGGCCATGTGGTCGACGGTGATGATGTTCACATTGCCGGTCGCGGTGACGAAGATGTCGGCGTTCGACACGACATCTTCGAGTGTCGTGACCTGGTAGCCCTCCATCGCCGCCTGCAGCGCGTTGATCGGGTCGATCTCGGTGATGATCACCCGAGCTCCTTGGCCACGAAGTGACTGCGCGCAGCCCTTGCCCACGTCGCCGAAGCCGCACACCACCGCGGTCTTGCCCCCGATCATCACGTCGGTGGCGCGGGCGATGCCGTCGATCAGCGAGTGGCGGCAACCGTAGAGGTTGTCGAACTTGGACTTCGTGACCGAGTCGTTCACGTTGATCGCGGGCCACAGCAACGTTCCCTGCTGGTGCATCTGGTAGAGCCGGTGCACGCCGGTGGTGGTCTCCTCGGTGACGCCACGGATGCCCGCGGCCATCCGCGTCCACTTCGTCGGGTCGTCGCGCAGGCCCTTGCGCAGCAGTGCGAGCACGACGGCGAACTCGGCCGAACCCGCGTGGTCGGGGTCGGGCACCTCGCCGAGCTTCTCGAACTCGGCCCCCTTGTGCACGATGAGGGTGGCGTCGCCCCCGTCGTCGAGGATCATGTTCGGGCCATCACCGTCGGGCCACGAGAGCATCTGCTCTGTGCACCACCAATACTCCTCGAGCGATTCGCCCTTCCAGGCGAACACGGGGATGCCCTGCGGGTCGTCTTCCGTGCCATTCGGCCCGATCGCGACCGCGGCAGCGGCGTGGTCCTGCGTCGAGAAGATGTTGCATGACGCCCAGCGCACCTCTGCGCCCAGCTCGACGAGCGTCTCGATGAGCACCGCCGTCTGGATCGTCATGTGCAGCGATCCCGAGATGCGCGCGCCGGCGAGCGGCTTGCTCGGCCCGAACTCGGCGCGCAGCGCGCGCAGGCCAGGCATCTCGTGCTCGGCGAGGTGGATCTCCTTGCGCCCGAACGGGGCGAGAGACAGATCTGCGACGCGGAAGTCGCGGCGCGCGGGGGGAGCGTCAGTGGTTGCCACGGCGCCGGAGTCTACGGCCCCGTCGTCCGGCTACGACCCTGCCAGCGACTCCTTGATGAACTCGAGTGCCGCGATCGGGCCAGGATCGACACCCGCCTGCTCGGCCATCGCGAGCGACACGAGGTCGCCGTACAGCACGAGGTCGAAGAGCTGCGCGAGCGGACCCTCTCCCTCGGCGCGCACCTCTTCGATCCCCGCGACGACCTCTTCCTCGAGCGAGCCGACGAGCTCGAAGCGGCGAGCGAGGTGCGGGTGCTCGTGGTCGTGGCGGAGGTTGACGATCGTGAACACCTGGCGCGTCACGTCGCCGTGCTGCCCCCATCCGGCGACCTCGTTGTGACACAGCTCGGGAACGCGGTTGAAGAACGACGGGGCCTTCGCATTCTCGTTGACGTCGCACTTCCAGCGCATCGCCGCGACCGCGCCGATCGGGCCTGCTCCGTAGAAGAGCGGGATCGTGCGCCCGATGCGCCTCGCCAAGACCTCCGCGGGGTTGCCTGCGACGGCGAGCTGCTCGCGCCGCCGTGCGAGCTGCTCGATCGCGGCCTGCACCCAACCGCGGGCGCCCGGGAAAAGGCCCATGTGCTCGAGCGCGAGCAGTGGCGGCACCACGAGCGCACCGAGACCCGCGCGCGGCATCGGGATGCCAGG
>DATKAS010000012.1:0-7154 GCA_035497855.1 Acidimicrobiales bacterium | reverse complement strand
GGGTCGAAGGCGCGACCGGCCGTGATCTGCACCCCGAACGGTGTCAAGTCCTCCGGTCGGATGCCGATCTCGACGAGCAGCGGATGCTGCGCATCGAGCTTCTCGGTGTCGAGCAGCACGCCGATCGCGCTCGCCACGCCTGGTTCGGCCTGCACCCGCCCGAGCTGCGTCTCGGTGAGCGCGCTCTCGAGGACATCCGAGACGTTCCGCTGCGCGACCGTGAAGTCGGCCTTCCCGACTTGGAGCACCCCCGCGGCCGTTGTACGGACGCTGTCGGTCACGATCCCCAGCGCGACGACCGTCATCACGCCCACTGCGATCGCGAGCGCGGTCAACGCGGATCTCACCCGTTTGACCCCGACATCGTGAAAGATCAGCCAGGCGAACGACACTGAGCATGCAGTCTCGCACTGACTCGAGCAATCGCGACCGCCATCACCCGGGGTGGGTCCCGCCCACCGATGCAGGCAGGCGGGACCCGACGCCGCGGATTACGACTTGACCTTCACCGCGGGCGACACGACCGAGTTGTCACCCGGGAACACGTCACGGTGGTTCATGAGCACCGCGTCCGCCCGAAAGACGACCTTCTTCGCGGCCGCGTCGCTCGAAGTGAACGTGTAGGCGAACACGAAGGAAGCCGGTTGCTTCGCTCCCTTTGCGTCCAGCGGTTCCGTCAGTGAAGCGACCTGCTGGAAGCCCCCGCCGACGGCCACGTAGAGATCGACTCGCACGGTCTCCGGGTAGCGGCCCGCGTTCTTCACGACGACCGTGACCGACTTCGTCTGGCCGAGCTTCCCCGCATCGGGGACATTCAGCTTCGTGATCGACACGTCGTGGGTCTGCACGTGAAGAACTTGCTGCGAGGTGCCACTCCTGCCATCGGTCGTGGTTGCCGTGAGCGTCACGGTGTAATCGCCGTCCTTCGCGTACTGGTGCGTGACTGAGTAGCTGTCGCTTGTCACCTTCGTGCCGTCACCGAAGTCCCACGACGCGGGCTGGAAGCCGAGGCCCGTGGAGTCCGACGAGACGTTGTAGAAGGTCACCACGTCCCGTGGCGAAGGCTCGAACGACGGGTCGTACTGGAACGCGACGTACGGGGGCGGCGTGGGAGCGACGCTGACCGTGAGCGTTCCCTGACCGCCGTAGATGCCCGATGCTTGGACGAAGTACGTCGTACCCGAATCGACGTGGGTCGTCAGGGTTCCACCGCACGAGCTTCCGACCTCGGTGAGGTTCGCCAGCGACGTTCCGGTGTAGAGCGCGACGACCGACGACCCGAAGAACGACGACGTGTTCGCCGACACCGTCTCACTCACCCCAGGTGTGAACGAATACCACGCGCTTCCCGTCGCGTTGGACGCGCATGCGGGAGTCGGCTCTCCCATCTCGCGGGTTGCTGCTGTTGTGTCGACAGGCGCGTAGACCGGCAGCGTGACAGCGGCGGCGTTCGCGAAGTCATCGTTCGACGGAGGCGCCGGTGCAGTCACGTTGATCGCCAGGTTCCCGCTCGAGGTGTAGAACGGCAATCCGGATTGGAAGTAGTAGGTCGTGCCCGCCTGCGCGGTGAACACCACCGACACGGTCTGGCCGCAGCCCACCGGCGTCAGCCCCGCGAAGCCCGTTCCCGTCTGGGCGAAGACGTTCGTCGCACCGGGGATGCCGCCGTAGTTGTCGACTTGGACGACCTGAGTCGTCGCCGGCGTGAACGAGTACCACAGCGTTCCCAGCTGGAAGCTGCCGCACGGCGGCGGCTCACCGGGCTCGAGCGTCGACCCGGCGACGTCGACGACCTCGCTGAAGGGCAACGAAGTGATGACCGTGGCGTCGGCGAAGTCGTCGTTCGATGGTGTCGCGGATGCGGCCGACGCTCCGACCCACCCCACGAGCATCATCGCGACCACGGAGGTCACGGTGAATCGAAGCCATCGTCTCGGAGGAGACGCGGCGAAGAAAGCGATTGCTCGCCTCATGTTTCCCACCCCTTTGTCGTATGCGCCCGCACCCCGGGCGTCTGCTGCACCCCCGCCACCACGCGGGCGTGCAACGCGGACTGTATGACGCCCGCGCGCCTCAGTCCGGGAAATTCGGTCGCGGGCGTCCGTCACACCGCGTCGGCAGCGTTCGAGCGGGATGGCGGACTACAAGTTCCAGCCGAGCAAGGACGAACCGCGCCGGGGACGCAGCTCGGTCGAAGCCGCGCTCGATCCCGGCGAGCAGATCGAAGCGGTCGACTCAACCGGGGAAGCGTCCTCGCAGGCGGCGACGACTCGATCTTTAGTGCCCTCGTCCTGACGAGTCGCAACCTCCGACTGCTCAGCTTCAAGAAGAAGGCCTTCGGCGGTTCGAAGCCGTGGCCGATGGCGTCGAGCTTCGGGAAGGGCGCGAAGGTGAACCTCGAGGTTCATTGGACAGGAACCACGATCCTCTGGACCTCCGCGCACTCGGAGGCAGACCAGCTCGTGCATCGGCTCGAAGCCTCACTTGCTCACGGACTGCGGCGACCCAAGGCTCGGGCGTCGCTGACGAGATCGCGAAGCTGGGCGCCCTTGCGAGCGAAGGCGTCATCACGGCCGATGAGTTCGAGCGCGGAAGGAGTCCGCACCCCGCGTGTAACGGAAACTCGCCTCCGAGCGATGTAGAGACGACGCTGTCGAGCTCGGGAGGAGACGCCGATCGTGGTCAACGTGGAGATGCTGATGTGGTGCGTGATCGGGCTTCTCACCATCTGGATGGTGGCCGTCGGGTTCGCCGCGTGGCGCGACGACCGCCGTCGACGCGCCGAACGCCGCAACGCCAAGCGCCCTGCTCCGACGAACTGGGGAGCCATCACCTCGCGTCCCGATCACCAGGTGCCTGCGTCCGAGTAGCGCAATGGCCGGCGCCTCTCACGATTCCAGAGCTCGTCGACCTGTTGCGAGAGTTCGACGGCACCTGGTGAATCGTCGGCGGTCATGCCATCGAAGCCTTCACCGGCGTGAGTCCGTGGGTCGCCGACTTCATCGTCCTCGACGCGCGGGGCGGGGGTTGGGTGTGGAAGCACGACCCGGAAACCATGTTCGGGCTCGAAGAATCGACGTGGCGACGCCCGGATGGCGTTGTCTTCTCGAAGTCTCAGCACGTGGGATGTGAACGACGAGCTCGTCGACTGCGAGCTCACGCAGCGCGCCGTCTCGGTGGGCCGGTCGCCATGACCTCCCCGTTGGGGAGAGTGAGTGTGAGCACGCGGTCGGGCGCCAGCTCGATGACCCATCCTTCGTCGTGGATCGAAGTGTGATGCCGAACGCACACGGGCAGGAGGTTCTCGAGGTCGGTGCGACCACCATGGCGCCACCACTTCACGTGGTGCACCTTGCAGTGGTCGAACCACACCGGGCAGTCAGGGATCGCACACCGCGGGTAGATCGCCCGCAACGCTCTTCGTTGCGCGACGTTGGCGAGGCGAGTGGTGCGACCGAGGTTCAGTCGGCCTGGCGCGTGAAGGATGGCGCCGTTGCGCACCACGACGCTGCGCACGTCGGCCTGGCCGAAGAGATTGGTGAGCACGCTGACGGGCAGCTCGACGGGAAGTCCCCAGTCGACATGAGGCCCGTCGCCGTTCCCCTCCGCGCCGCGTGTGTCGACGACGACGATCACCTCAGGCCGTCCGCCCCGCGCGCCGTGCCCTTCACACAGGTCGAGCAATGCGAGCGCCCGCAGGTAACCGTTCTTCTCCAACGGATCTGACGGGCATCCTTCGGGCACCTTCTCGGCGAACAGCTTCGCCACGCGCTCCTTCACCTGGTTCAGGAGCTTCATCCCCCGCAGCGGATCGAGCTTGCCCCAGAACTCGATCATCCCCGTCGCGGGATCGACTCGATGGTTGAAGCGGATCGCCCGTTGCTGGCGCTCGAGGCGGCTCTCGCCCTCGTCGTCGTCCATGCGTTGCTGCTCGGCCCGGATCATGCGGGCAAACTCTTCAGCGCTCATCTCCTCGGCGTCGCCGGCATGGGCGTCGATGCGTGCCGCGAGCTCCTTGCGCTTGTCGGCCTCGACGCCCGCGAGGGCCCCGGCCGCCACGTCGAGGTGCTCGCCCGAGACCCTGCCCTGCTCGAGCGCTTCGCCGAGCTTGGGAGTCTCCTTCTTGGTCTCGTTGCGCTTCAGCGCACGCTTGGCCTTCTTCGTCGATCGCCCGGCCTTCGCGATCGGCTTCTCGGGGAGCGGGCTGTGCTTCGCCATGTATCCGGCGAGCGCGACCTCTCGGCCATCGCACCAGCGCGTGATGGCGGCGAGGTCGGCGACTGCCCGGATCACTTCGTCTCGATTGGCCGACCCGTCGACCGCCGCGACTGCTCGCACCAGCCTCACGATGCGTTCCGCGTCCACTTCGTGCATCACACCTCCCCGAGCGCGTCGACACCGACGATTCACCAGGGGAAGTGAAAGGCGAACACTAGTTCGATCATCGGGGAAATGCAACCCCGAGCGCGGGAAATTTCTCGGCGAGCTTGCCCGTGTCCACGGCAACCGACCGGTGTTGATCGTCGGCTTCCGACAACATCGTCCCAAACGCGCGGCATGCCAAACTTGCGCGGTGTCGCGTGAAGCGCTCCTCGACGACGCCCGAGCCGCATACGACCGGAGCGAGTGGTCGGCGGCACGGGCCGCGCTGCAGGACGCCGACGCGGTTCAGGCGCTCGAAGCCGACGATCTCGAGCGGCTCGCCTGGTCGTGTCTCTGGGCCGGTGAAGGTGCGGAGTTCCTGAACGCCCTGGAACGGGCCGAAGTGGCGTTCACCGAGGTAGGCGAGATCGCGGGTGCCGCGCGCATGGCCCTGGAGCAGGCCCGGCATCACGCGATGATGCTCGACAGCGCGGTCGCCCTCACGTGCTACGTCCGGGCCACCGAGCTCCTGGCCGATGCACCTGAGTGCGCCGAGCATGCGCACGAGCGGTGGTCGCTCTCCTTCGTGCTCTTGCAGGCTGGCGACATCGACGGGGCGCGCGCTGCGCTCCTCGAGGCGCGTGCGATCGCCCGGCGGGTGGGCAGCCCGGGCATGGAGGCGATGGCCGTGCAGGGGCTCGCCCACGCGGCCGTCGCCGCGGGCGAGGTGAGCGAGGTGCTCCCGCTCCTCGACGAGGCGGCGGCGCTGGCCATGCGACCCGGGGTCGCCCCTGTCCATGCCGGCTACGTGTACTGCGCCGTGATCTCGATCTGTCGAGCGCTCTGCGATTGGGGGCGGGCCACCCAGTGGACCAAGGTGTCGACCCGTTACTGCGAGCGTGAGTCGATCACGGGCTTCACGGGGCTGTGCCGGTTCCACCGGGGAGAGATCGATCGGCTCCACGGTCAGCTGGCGGAGGCGGAGCAGCGGGTCCTGCAAGCGTGCGAGGAGCTGCTCTTGGTCAACCGATACAGCGCGGGCTGGGGCTACAGCGAGCTGGTCGAGATCCGTGTCCGTCGCGGCGACCTCGACGGCGCCGAGGAGGCACTCGCCCAGGCCATCGCTCTGGGCGACGACGGCCAGCCGGGACGGGGTCGCTTGCTGTTGGCGCAGGGCGATGCTCGCGCGGCGGCGAAATGCCTCAGCCGCTCACTCGAAGACCCCGGCTTCCTCGCTCGGGAGCGCCGTGTCTTCGTGCTGCCCGTGCACGTCACGGCGTGCCTCGCGGTGGGTGACGAGCAAGCCGCCGCGCAGAGCGTTGCTCAGCTCGAGGACCTCGCGCGAAAGCTCGGCACCCCCGGACCGGCAGCCGCAACGGCAGTCGCGCGCGGGCACCTGGCACTCCATCGCGGCGACATCGACGAAGCGATCGCCGCCCTGCGGGAGGGCGTGCGCACCTGGAGCGAGGTCGACGCCCCCTACGAAGCCGCACAGGCGCGCGTGCTGCTCGCACGAGCCCTGACCGCCGATGGTGACGACGCGGGTGCGCGCCTCGAGCTCAAGGCCGCCGCGCGACTCGTCGACGAGTTCGGCGTCGCAGTCGACCTCGCGATCGCACCCGCACGCGCAGAAGGCGCTCGCACCGTTCGCACGTTCATGTTCTCCGACATCGTGAACTCGACGCGACTGTCGGAGGCGATGGGCGACGCCGCGTGGGAACCGCTGCTGCAGTGGCACGACCGCACGTTGCGCGCGGAGTTCGAGCGGTGGAACGGCGAGGAGATCAAACACGGAGGCGACGGCTTCTTCGTCGCGTTCGGCGAACCCGACGACGCCATCGCGTGCGCCGCGGCGATCCAGCGCGCGTTGGCCCGCCACCGCGCTGAGCACGGCTTCGCGCCGCACGTCCGCATCGGACTCCACGCCGGGGAAGCAACCGCGCGTGAAGGCGACTACTTCGGATCGTCGGTCACGCGGGCCGCGCGCATCTCCGCGGCCGCCGATGCCGGCGAGGTGCTGGCGAGCGCCGACCTCATCGCCGCCTGCCAGCGGGCGGTGCCGGTGTCGGGTGAGCGCACCCTCGAGCTCAAAGGCATCGCCGAGCCTGTCATCGCCGTTCTCGTGAACTGGGACACGGAGAGCGAGACGTCGCCGACGCGACCCGCTCAGAGCGCGAGGTGAAGGCGCAGGGCCTCGTCCAGCGCGGCGAGCTCTTCCGCAGGGAGTGACCCAACCCGCTCTCCGATGCGCTCGACGGTCACCGGTAGGTCCCGGGGGTGACAACGTCGGCGTAGTGGAGGAAGTGGGCTCGCGTGTAGGTGCGGTTTCCGGTGATGTTGAGGTTCGGCGTGGATCCGAGGGTGAGGTCGGAGCCGAGGAAGGGTTGGAAGTTCCGATGCGCGCGCAGGTAGCTGGTGGGGTCGGCCCGGAGCAGGCCGATGAGGGTTTCGGCCACGATTCTTCCGCCGACCGGTCCGAGATGTTCGCCGTTGTTGACGGTCTTGGCTTCAGCGAGGACGTAGTACCACAGGGGTGTGCTGGTGCCGAACGGCGTGTAGATGCTCGAGATGTCCGCGAGGTCGGCGCCACTGAGCTGCTCGACGCCCATTGCGCTGGCGATCGCTTGGCCTGATGGCAGTCCCCAAGTGAGCTGTCGCAGCAGGTTGCGTTGCGGCAGCACGACAGGCGCGGTTTGGGTGTGTGGCGCGATCGCTGGAAGCGGCAGAGTGAACAGCACGCTCGAGATGGTCGGGTCGATCTTCTTGTTGTTCTTGACCTGACCATCGCCGAA
>DATKAS010000011.1:0-3175 GCA_035497855.1 Acidimicrobiales bacterium | reverse complement strand
GCCCCGCGTCCTCGACGGCCTCGACCTCGTGGTCGAGCCGGGCGCCTCGGTCGCCCTCGTCGGCGCGACCGGGAGTGGCAAGACGACGGTTGCGCGGCTGATCCCACGCTTCTACGACGTCACGTCGGGGCGTGTGTCGATCGACGGTGTCGACGTGCGCGACCTACGCGTGCACGATCTGCGGCGCGCGATCGGCATCGTCTTCGAGGACACGTTCCTCTTCAACGACACCGTGCGCGCCAACATCGCGTTCGCGGATCCCGACGCGTCGGACGAAGCAGTGCTCCGCGCCTCACGTCTGGCGGGTGCGCACGACTTCATAAGGGAGATGCCCGACGGGTACGACTCCTTCATCGGCGAGCGTGGCTTCTCGTTGTCGGGTGGCCAGCGCCAGCGCATCGCGATCGCGCGTGCGATCGTGGCCGATCCGCGGGTGCTGATCCTCGACGACGCCACGAGCGCGGTCGATCCGACCAAGGAGCACGAGATCCGGGACGCGCTCGCCGAGGTGATGCGGGGGCGCACCACGATCGTGATCGCGCACCGTCCGGCGACGGTCGCGCTGGCCGACCGGGTCGTGCTGCTCGCGGACGGGCGAGTGGTCGCCGAGGGCACCCACGACTCGCTGCTCGGTGAGAGCGAGCGGTACCGCGCGGTGCTGGCGGCGGGCGAGAGCGAGCGGTGGGCAGCCACCGCGGCGGGGCGCTGAGCCATGTGGGGCGCCGGCGCCGTCAGCGAGGAAGACAAGCTCGATCGGGAACAGGCACGCCGCCTGATGACCCGCGTCGCGCACATGCTTCGGCCTTACCGAGCGGCCGTCATCCGTACGGGCTTGCTCATCGTCGTGTGGACGCTCACGGTCGTCGCGGGGCCGCTGATCGTGCGCTACGCGATCGACCACGGACTGAGCGACCACGACGTCGCCGCGCTGAACGGCTCGATCGTCGCGTACCTCGTCGTGGCCGCTGTCGCCTACGTGGTGGCACGCGTGCAGATCATGGCGGTCGGTCGCATCGGCGAGGGCTTCTTGCGCGACCTGCGCGTGCGGGTGTTCAACCACCTGCAGTCGCTGTCACTCGGCTTTTTCGAGCGTGAGAAGGCCGGCGTGCTGGTCTCCCGCATGACGTCCGACATCGATTCGATGGCCGAGCTCGTGCAGTTCGGGCTCCTCCAGTTCATCTCGAACGGGCTCCTCCTCGTGTTCTCGCTGACGCTGCTCGTGCTGATGTCGTGGAAGCTGACGATCGTCTGCCTGATCTCGGTGCCGATCGTGGCCGTCGCGTCGGTGAAGTTCCAGCGTGACTCGAACAAGGCATACCTCACGATCCGCGATCGCATCGGGCAGAACCTCTCGTCGCTCCAAGAAGGCATCACCGGCGTCCGAGTGATCCAGGCCTTCGGCCGCGAGCAGGCGGTGGGCGAGCGCTTCAACGAGAGCAACCGGTCGCTCTACGACGCGCACATGGAGTCGGTGCGCATCTCGGTCTGGTATCTCCCGCTCGTCGAGTTCGCCGGCATCGCGACCACCGCTGCGGTCGTGGGCATCGGCGGCTGGCTCGTGCACCAAGGCGAGGTCTCCCTCGGCACCGTCGTGGCGTTCGTGCTCCTCCTCACGAACCTGTTCGAGCCCGTGCAGCAGCTCAGCCAGCTGTTCAACACGGTGCAGGCCGCGGCCGCAGGCCTCAACAAGCTCTTCGGCCTGCTCGACACGAAGACCGATCTGCCCGAGAAGCGAGGCGCGGTCGACCTGCCCGGGCACGGGGAGATCGAGGTCGGGAACGTGTGGTTCTCGTACGGCGGCGCCGCGTCGCCATCCGACGACGCGGACGAATGGGTGCTGCGTGACGTCGCCCTGACGATCGCGCCGGGGGAGCGGCTCGCCCTCGTCGGGCCGACGGGTGCGGGGAAGTCCACGCTCGCGAAGCTCGTCGCCCGCTTCTACGACCCTCAGCGCGGCTCGATCACGTTCGGCGGCGTCGACCTGCGGGACGCGACGCTCACCTCGCTCCGCAGCCGCATCGTCGTCGTGCCGCAGGAGGGCTTCCTCTTCAACGGCACGATCCGCGACAACGTGCGCATCGCGCGTGCCGACGCGACCGATGCCGAGGTCGATGCCGCGCTCGCAGTCGTCGGCGCGGACGAGCGCTTCGGGTTGCTGCCCGAGGGCTACGCGACCGAGGTCCGTGAGCGAGGCAGCCGCTTGTCGGCAGGAGAGCGCCAGCTCGTGTCGCTCGCGCGCGCGGCCCTCGCCGACCCCGCGGTGCTGGTGCTCGACGAAGCGACCTCGAGCCTCGACCCCGGCACCGAGGCGATGGTCGAGCGCGCGATGGATCGCCTGTTCGCGGGGCGCACTGTCATCGTGATCGCGCACCGCCTGTCCACGGCCGAGCGCGCGGATCGCGTCGGCGTCGTCGATCACCACGACCTCGTCGAGCTCGGTTCGCACGCGGACCTGGTCGCCCAGGGCGGCCGCTACGCGGCGCTCTACGAGAGCTGGGCAGGTTCGGCCGCCCGATAGCCTGCGACCGTGCGGGTGTGGATCGACCAAGACCTCTGCACCGGCGACGGCCTGTGCCTCGACCACTGCCCGGATGTGTTCGTCCAGCTCGAAGACGGCATCGCGTACGTCCGTCAGGGCGAGTGGGTCGGCAACGACCCGGGGGGCGGCGGCAGCCTGGCCGTCGTCGGCCCGCGCAACGAGCGATCTGTGGTGCACGCCGCGCTCGACTGCCCCGGCGAGTGCATCTTCATCGAGCTCGACTGACTCCTCCCTCTGTGAGGCTGGAGCCGGACGTTGCCTCAGATGCTCGCCCAGAAGGCGTCGAGGACCTGGGCCCCGAGCGCGGGATCTTGGAGCATCCACCAATGCCCGAGCCCTGAGAGCTCGGTGATGCGCGCGCCCGACTTGGCCGCGGCGCGCCTCGCGCCCTCGCCGTCGAGGAACGCGTCGTCGCTCGGCACGATCACCATCCCCGGCTTCGGGATGTCGATGAAGTCGGGGCCCCACGCGTCCTGCACCTTCGTCGCCGACCGATACAGGTCGAGGATGCACGATGCCATCGACGGCGTGAGCGCCTCGGCAACCTTCAGCGCATCGTCCGGAGGCATGCCGCCACCGGTGAACCCGGCCGCACGATCGGCGGGCGGCGCGGCGAGCATGCCCTGCCAGAACGCC
>DATKAS010000010.1:0-7162 GCA_035497855.1 Acidimicrobiales bacterium | reverse complement strand
TGCCGACGCCACCCTTGCCGGACGCGATCGCGAGCACGCGGGTCGTCGCGGGGATCTGGGTGTCGGGTGCGTTCTCGCGGGCGTTCCAGCGCGCTTTGAGCATGACCTCGGAGCGCTCGTCGGCCGTCATCTCGCCCCAGTCGATGCGCACGTCGCGCACGCCGGGGTGCGTCGCGATGCGGGTCTCGATGTCGGCCTTGATCTGCGCGCGCAAGGGACATCCGCCAACGGTCAGCTTCACGCCGATCGTCACCAGGGCGCCGTCCGGGCCGGGATCGACGGCGACCGAGGGGATCATCCCGAGGTCGACGACGTTGCCGCCGAGCTCGGGGTCCATGACCCCGCGGAGCAGCCCGTAGATCTCCTCGACGGAGGGAGCAGGAGCGGGGGCAGCGGCCATCACGACCGATTTTACCGGTCTTCGCCGTGTAATCTTGGGGTGTGCACGACAGCCGGTTGCCCATCCTCAAGGCGCTCGGCGACAACACCCGCTACGCGATCTACCTCGAGCTCGCGCGGTCCGCTCGACCCCTGTCGACGTCCGACATCGCGGAGACCCTGGGCCTCCACCCGAACACCGTCCGGCCGCACCTCGAGCGGATGCGGGACGTGGGCTTGCTCGATGTGCGCACCGACGCGACCGGAGGCGTCGGCCGCCCCCAAAACAAGTACTCCCTCGCCGCCGACGCTCCGTCGCTGGGCCTCGAGCCGCCCTCCTACCCCTTGCTGGCCCGAATGCTCCTCGAGACCGCCGCGGCCGCCGGGGTCGCGCCCGAGGAGGCCGCCGAGATCGGCCGGGCGCAGGGACGGGCCGACAGCGCCCGCGACGCCGACGCTCCGTCGTGCCTGGAGGCGCTCGTGCGTGAGCTCGACGTGCTCGGCTTCGATCCTGCGATCGACGGCTCGGATGACGGCGAGATCGCCGTGATCGCCTTCACCCACTGCCCCTTTCGCGACCTCGCCGAAGCGCATCCCGAGCTGGTGTGCGCGCTGCACCGCGGGATGGTCGAGGGGTTCGTCGAGCAGACGGGCGAGGCCGCGGTCGACGACTTCCACACCCTCGCCCACCGCGAACCCTGTCAAGTCACGATCTCCAGTCGATAGGATTTCATTGTGATCACGCTCACCGATTCCGCCGCCGACAAGGTCCGCGAGCTCATCGACGCCGAAGGTGACCCCGCACTCGCACTGCGCGTCGCGGTCCGTCCGGGTGGCTGCTCCGGATTCTCGTACGAGATGTTCTTCGACACCGACGTCGCGCAAGACGACGAGGCGGCCGAGTTCGCGGGTGTGCGGGTGATCGTCGATCCGTCGAGCGCACAGCTGCTCATCGGCGCCACGCTCGACTACAAGGACGGCCTCCAGCAGGCGGGGTTCTCGATCGACAACCCCAACGCGACTCGCACCTGTGGGTGCGGTCAGTCGTTCAGCTAGTCAGCTTCGTCAGCGCCTCGTTCAGCTCCTTCGTGTCGAAGATGCTGTCGAGCCGCGCCTGGATGACTCCGTCCGCCCCGGCGAGGAAGAGCACCGGCTCGAACGACAGGTGGTAGTCGTCGACCGCTCGGGTGGTGCTCTTCAGCGACGAGTCGGTGTACACCTCCGCGTGCACCATCTCGACCTTGCCGCCGAACGCTGACTGCTGCCCCAGCAGCACGTCGAGCACGGGACCGCACGCCGCCGTCTGGCAGTAGGCCGGCGTCGCGATCAGGAACGCCACTGGCTTGCCCGCCTTCAACGCGTCGGTGAGCGCGAGCTCGTGGAGGTCGCACTCGGGCTCGCGCGTGCAGATCGGGTTCACGCCCTGGCTGTTCGCAGTCGTGGGCGTGTCGACCGGCACCATCTGGTCGCCGGGCTTGGGGACTGGCACCTTGTCGGGTTCGAGGATCGAGAACGCGGTCGATACCTGCACGCCGTCGACGGTGCCGACGAGCCCATACGTGCCGGGATCGGCGATGTTGGTGAGGACGGGGTAGTACGGCCTCGGCAGATCTTGCGCATGACGATCGACGGTCAGCGGCGCGCCGACCGGCTTGCCGTCTTCCGTCACGACTTGCAGCGTGATCTGCGGCGCCGTGTCGACGAGGAGCAGACCGTCCGCGTCGGCGAGTCCGACGGCGATGCGCTGCGGCATGCCCGCAGCGAGGACGCCATCGGCGGCGAAGCGGACGAGCACACGGTTCGGCCGATTCGCGTCGCCCGTGCCAGAAGCGCTCCCCACGTCTGCAGTCGGGATGCTCGCCCCGCTGTCGTCCGAGCCGCACGCAACGAGCACGATGCCGGCACCGACGGCGCCCGCGGTGACGAGGAACGTCCGCCGGGAGAGAGAGGCCACGGGTCGAACCTATCCTCGGCGCCGTGACCGATGGGATCGCGTTGCGGGTCAACGGCGACACGGTCACGGTGCGCGACGAAGCGGGATCGCTGCTCGACCTGTTGCGCGATCAGCTGCTGTTGCGCTCAGCGAAGGACGGATGCAGCCCGCAAGGACAATGCGGCTGCTGCACGGTGCTCGTCGACGGCGCGCCGCGAGTCGCGTGCGTGACACCCGTCGCGCGCGTCACCGGTAGGGACGTCACGACGCTCGAAGGGCTCGCTCCCGCGATCCGCGACCGGTGGGTCGACGCGTTCACCGCGACCGGCGCGAGCCAGTGCGGCTTCTGCACGCCCGGCATCATCATGCGGTTGAGCGCCCTCGATCGGGTCGACGACACGTCGGTCGGGAGAGCGCTGCTCGCGCACCTCTGTCGGTGCACCGGATGGCGCACGATCTTCGAGGCAGCTGTCGACGCAACGGGCGAGTCGACGAGCCGGCCGGCTCGGGACTGGGAACGCGCCGCGCGGCGAGCGACCATCGAAGGCGGGGTGCCGCAGCGCGTCGGGCCGGAGGTGACGGCCGGTGGGGGCCGATTCGCCGACGATTCGGCGCCAACCGGCGCCATCGTCGCAGCGCCGCTCGCCGACGGCAACGGATGGGCAACCGGCGCGACCGTGCGAGCAGCACGAGCGGCGTCGGGGAAGCGACAGGGTCGGCGCACCACCGCGAGCTTGCGGTGGCCCATCGAGCTGCCCGAGGGCGAGTGGACGCTCACCCTGCGCACGACGTGGGTCGAGCCCGCGTACCTCGAGACCGATGCGTCGTGGGCACGTCCGGGCGGCTTGGGCGCAGACGCCTGCGCGAACGGGGGCGCGTTCGGGGGAAAGGCAGACTCGCCCGTCGAGCGCGCCGCGTCGTCGCTCGCAGCCGAACACGACGAACCGGTGCGCGTCGTCTGGTCTCGTGAGGACGTCGTGCGGTACGGGCCGAAGCGTCCGCCGATGGCGATCGGCGTCCGGTCGGACGGCTCTGGCGTGGCGCGCGTCGCCCGGACGCCCGGCATCGTCGACGCGATCCACTCGATCGCGCCGACGTGGATCGTCGAAGAGGTCGACGTCCCCGGACCTCGCACCTCCTCGGCGTTGCGCGCCGCGGGATGGGCCGAGGTCGCTGTTGTGCTCGCCGCGCTCGCTGGCCGCGCCGAGGTCGGGGCGCCCAACGGGGCTCGCGCACGAGCGACGATCGACGAGCGTGGTGTCCACGTGCGGGTGTCCTGCGGGGACAGCCTGGACTCCATCGTGCTGCGCAGCTACTGCATCGGCGCCGCGCACATGGGTCTCGGATGGGTGACGAGTGAAGGCATCGCAGTCGACGACGGCGGCGAACCTCTCGATCTGACGATCCGCTCGTTCGGGATCATCCGGGCGACCGAGATGCCGGTCGTCGACGTCGAGATCGAGCACAGCGACGAGCCCGCCGTGAACGGCTCGGACGCGGTGTTCGCGGCAGTGGCGGCCGCGGCCTGGCTCGCGCAAGGCTGCCCTCCTGAGTGGCCGACGAGCAGGGGGCGACAGCGATGAGCAAACCGGTGGGGCCGTACACGCCGATCATCCGCGCAGGCGACTGGCTCGTCGTGTCGGGTCAGATCGGCGCGGTCGAGGGCAAGCTCGTCGAAGGTGGGATGCGCGAACAGCTCCAACAGGTGCTCGCGAACCTCGTCTTGCTGTTGGGCACCGAAGGGGCGTCGCTCGCGGACGTGAAGAAGACGACGGTGTTCCTCCGGCACATGACCGACTTCGACGCGATGAACCAGATGTACTCCGCTGCGTTCGGTGATCACCGCCCCGCGCGCAGCGCCATTGCTGTCGCGGACCTGCCGCTCGGTGCCCTCATCGAGATCGAGGCGTGGGCCTACGTCGGTGCCTGAGTAGGGTTGCGCTCGTGGCTGGAGGCATCATCATCGCCATCATCCTCGTGCTCTTCCCCGTCTTCGTCGCGATCGGTGCAGCGGTGATCGCCGCGCTGCTCGGGCTGGTGCTCAAGGAGCGCGCCGAGGCGACCCATGAGGGCAGTGAGCTCATCGCGCTGAACGACTGAACCGGCACGTCGGTGCACACCTTCGACGAATCAGCCGAGGCGCTGGCCCGCGCGATCTTCGATTACGCGCTCGCACGCGTGCGCATGGACCCGCCGCCCCTCGACGGCACCCGCCGTCCCGAGGAGCTCGAGGCCGTCGCCGGCCGCACGATCACTCCCGACGGTCTCGGCGGACTCGAGGCGTTGCGCGTCTTCGTCGAGACGCTCGCCCCGGCGACGATCTCGATCGACCACCCGCGCTTCTTCGCGTTCGTGCCCGCCGCGCCGACCGAAGCCTCGATCTTGTTCGACCTCGTGGTCGGCGCGTCCTCGATCTACGGAGGCTCGTGGCTCGAGGGGGCGGGCGCGGTCTTTGCCGAGAACCAGGCGCTCCGTTGGCTGGCGGACCTCGCGGGATTCCCGCCTGGGTCCGGGGGGGTGTTCGTCGCCGGCGGCACCGCCGCGAACCTGAGCGCGCTCGTCGCCGCCCGCGAGACCTGGCGCGCACGGAACCCAGGCGCAGGCCACGCCGCGATCGCCGTGAGCGATGCCGCGCACTCGTCCATCGCTGCGGCGGCGCGCGTGATGGACGTGCCAACGGTCGTGGTCCCCACCGACGAGAAGGGCCGGCTCACCGGCGCGGCCCTCGACGCCCGCCTCGATGCCGCCGGCGAGGTGTTCGCCGTCGTGGCGACCGCCGGGACGACGAACGGCGGCTTCGTCGACGACCTCGCCGGCATCGCCTCCGTTGCCGGGGCGCGGGGCGTCTGGTTCCACGTCGACGGCGCCTACGGCCTCGCCGCGCTCGCGGCCAGAAGTGCGCGCCACCTCTTCGTCGGCGTGGAGCGCGCCGACTCGTTCTGCGTCGATCCCCACAAGTGGTTGTTCGCGCCGTTCGACTGCGCGGCGCTCGTGTATCGCGACCCTGCCCTTGCGCGGGCGGCACACACGCAGCACGCCGCGTACCTCGACGTGTTGCACGCCACACCCGACTGGAACCCGTCCGACTACGCGTTCCACCTCACGCGCCGAGCGCGCGGCCTCCCCTTCTGGTTCTCGCTCGCCACCCACGGCACCGACGCGTACTCGAATGCGATCGAGGCGACGCTCTCGCTCACGCGTGCGGCCGCACGGATGATCGACGCGCATCCCTCGGTGGAGCTGATCGAAGAACCTGAGCTCTCGGTCGTGCTCTTCCGTCGAACGGGCTGGACGCCCGCGGACTACACCGCGTGGTCCGATCGTGTGCTCGCTGAGGGGCTCACGCTCACCGTGCCGACGAAGTGGCACGACGAGACGTGCCTCCGGTTCTGCTTCGTGAACCCGCGCACCACGAAAGACGACGTCGCGTTGGTGCTCGACTCGCTCTAGGCGGGAGGAGGTGGTGTCGGCGTCGGCCGGCGGGGAGGCGCCGACCGCTCGGGCCGCAACGTCGAGGCAGCCATCGGCCCCCATTGGACCTGGTGCACGATGAAGGTGCCCGAAAGACCTTTGAGCTCGACTTCCTCACCCTCGTCGAAGGTGATGTCGTCGGCGCCGGCGACGAGCTCGCACACCAGATGCGACACCATGATCTCCCCGCCTTCGGCGTGGCCCGCGATGCGCGCCGCGAGGATCACGTGGCGGCCGAAGAGGTCGCCTCCCTCAGCGATCGCCTCGCCCGTGTGCAGGCCGATCCGCACGCGCACGCTCTGATCAGGGTGCACGTGCCCGTGCCGGTCGACCTCCTGCTGGATCTCGACCGCGCAGTTCAGCGCCCGCCGCGCGCTCGGGAACGCGAGCATGAAGCCGTCGCCCTGCGACTTGATCTCGTTCCCCCCGAACTTGCGCAACGAACGGCGGACGATGTCGTTGTGCGCGCGGAGCACCTGCATCCACTGGGTGTCGCCGTACTTCTCGGCCAGCATCGTCGAGTTCTCGATGTCCGTGAACATCACCGTGACGGTGCAATCGAGCTGGCTGAGGCGCGACATGTTCGGGTCTTCGGTGCTCATGCCGGACGCGACGCGATCGATCGACGTGAACCGCTCACCGCTGTCGCGGGCACGCACGCGGCCATCGGGAGTGACGGTCGGCGGGCCGATGACGGTGCCCCGCGCTCCCGCTGTGTCGTGCGGAGAGCTCGCTGCCGGCGGCGGAGCGACCAGTGTGATCGTGGTGTCGCCGACCGCGACGAGGTCGTTGGGAGCAACGGGGGTCGGACCGACCGCTCGGACGCCATTCACGAATGTGCCGTTCGAGCTGCCGAGGTCGAGCACGGTGAGGCCACCCGCGTTGGCCATGAGGGTCGCGTGACGGCGCGAAGTCCGCGGATCGCCGAGGAGGAGGCCGTCGCAGTCACGGCCGACCTCGAGGTCGCCGCGCACAACCACACGGATCGGCTTGCGACCAGGTTGGACGACCTCCACCACGACTTCGGCCACGGAACCAGCCTCTCACGCCCGAGACCCTGAGACCTTCCCGTGTGCGTACGGCTACCCTCTGTGACGGAGCTGGGGTACGGAAGGGGCAAGGCGATGCGGGCGGCACGAAGGGTGATCGTGCTCGTTGGGATCCTCGCGATGGCGCTGTTCGCGCCGATCACGTGGAGCCAGGCGGGTGCACAGACGGAAGGCGGCGACGATCCGCCCCCCGTCGCGATGACGTTCGTCAAGATCGTCTGCTCCGACTTCGGGTCCATCCCGAAGAACTTCGATACCGGCGACGGCCTGTCGGCTCGCCCCGACGGCACCGAGCTCGGCCCGCCGATCGATGACCGTCCCGTGTCCGCCG
>DATKAS010000009.1:0-9575 GCA_035497855.1 Acidimicrobiales bacterium | reverse complement strand
CGTTCTGGTATCCCTCGTCGTAGGTGATCAGCCGCGCGTCGAAGGCCTCGTTGCGCACCAGCCCCGACTCGGGGTCTTGCGCGAGCACGACGTCGCCCCGACCGCACGCTCGCGCGTCCTCCGCTGTGGCATACACACGGTTCTCGAGCACGGGGACGTCACGGACGGCGTAGAGGGTCGAACCGGCCTTCACGGGGCCACCCTACGAGTGGCGCGCCTCGCGACGAAGCACTGCCGTGGCGTGCGGTCCTCGGTCGTCTCCTCTTCGACTGCGTGGGGTTCGAAGCCGACCTCGGCGAGAACGCGGAGCCACGTCTCGATGCTGAACAGACCCGTGCGGTGCTCTTCGTGCACGATCCCGACCTCGCCGTGCCGGTCACGCAGCACGAACACGTAGTCGGTCGCCACGGTGCCGCTCTCGAGCCGCGTCCACGACAGGTAGCGGACGCCCCGGCCATCCTCGCCGTCGCTGCCGCCGTGACCGGTGTCCGGCTCGAAGGTCTCGGTCGTGTGATCGGGGATGAACACGGCCACACCACCCTCGCGGCAATGCACGAACGCCGTCTCCACCGCGCGACGCAGGTCGTGCTCCGTCGTCATGTAGTCGATCGCGTCGTGCACGAACACCGCGTCGAACGTGCGCCCGAGCCGCACGGTGCGCATGTCGCCTTCGACGTGCTCGCACTCGGGGTTGAGCGCACGTGACACGGCGAGCATCGAGGGCGAGCGGTCGACGAGCGTCATCGTGAACGACTTCTTCAGGTGGCTCGCGTTGTTGCCACCACCGCTGCCGAGCTCGAGCACGCGCGTCGTGCCGCCGTCCGCTGTCGCGAGCAGCGATGCCGAGAACGCAGCTTCCTCCTCGTAGTGGGCAGGCGTGGAGATGAGCGGCCACCACGGCGCGAGGTCGGCGTAGAAGCGGTAGTCAGCGGCGTCGGCCATCTCGCCATCATCGCTCGCGCCATCCGGACCGCTGGTGAGCCACGTAGTACGCCCGTGCGGCAGACCACTGCAGCACGAGGAGAGGAGAGAGCCGCCATGCCCGACATGTCCCGACGCACCCTGCTGCGCGCCTCCGCAGGGGTCGCCGCGATCGCGGTGCCGATGTCCGCGCTCGCCGCGTGTGACCCGGCGTCCAACCAAACGAAGGCCGACACCGATCTCTCGCCCGAGGAGCTGTCGTCGTTCGGCGACGGCACCGTCGTCTTCCACGTGCGCGACGCGAGCCGCGGCGAGGTGTCGATCCTCCAAGGAGCGAACGAGGTCGTCGTGCAAGACAAGCAGCTCGTCGCACGCGTCATGCGTGCCGCCAACGCGGCCCAGGCCGATTGAGGAGGAGCCATGTCATCGCACCGTGAAGCCCCTGAGATCTCGAAGGACCCGGTCGCCGACTCGACCGACCTCTACGCGTTCGTGAGCCCCGACAAGCCGGGCACGGTCACATTGATCGCGAGCTACATCCCGCTCGAGGATCCCGCCGGCGGCCCGAACTTCTTCGAGTTCGGTGACGACGTGCTGTACCGGATCAACATCGACAACGACGGCGACGGGCGCCCCGACGTGCTGTACGAGTTCCGCTTCGAGACCACGGTCGTCAACCCGAACACCTTCCTCTACAACACTGGACCGATCGCGTCGCTCGACGACCCGAACTTCAACCGGCGTCAGAAGTACTCGGTGACCGAGGTGCGCAAGGGACGTCTGCCGCGCAAGCTGGGTGACAACCTCCCTTGCCCACCGTGCAACATCGGTGTCCGCTCGACACCGAGCTACGCGAACCTCGCCAAGGCGGGGAACCACTTCCTGGCCGACGACATCGTCGTGTTCGCAGGTCAGCGGCTCGACGGGTTCTACGTCGACCTCGGCGCCGTGTTCGACCTCGCCGCTCTGCGCCCGTTCCAGAACCTCCACCTCATATCGACACCTGCAATGGGCGGCGTCAACGCGCTGCGCGAGTTCAACGTCCACACGATCGCGATGCAGATCCCGATCGAGAAGCTCACGCGACGCGGCACGAAGCCGTCGGACCGAACGGCAAGCGACGCGACAATCGGTGTCTGGACGTCGGCCCATCGCCAGAAGGCGCTCGTGCGTGACAGCGGCACTGACATCAGCGTCGGTCCCTTCGTCCAGGTCTCACGGCTCGGCAACCCCCTCTTCAACGAGGTCATCGTGCCGATGGGCCGCAAGGACGAGTGGAACGCGGACACCCCCGACGGCGACAAGGACTACGCCCCGCTCGTCGCGCAACCCGAGCTCGCGAAGCTGCTCCCGATCCTGTACCCCGGCGTCTTCCCGAACCTCGCGAAGTTCACCGCTGACCGCGCCGACTTGCTCGCGATCCTGCTGACCGGCATCCCCGGCGGCATCGTGCCGCAGTTCCAGAACTTCACCGGAGCGACGCAGGCCGACATGCTCCGCCTGAACGTCGCGATCCCACCGTCGTCGTCGCCGAACGTGAACGGCATCCTGGGCGGCGACCTCGCCGGCTTCCCGAACGGCCGCCGTGTGTTCGACGACGTGGTGACCATCGAGCTGCGAGCAGTCGCAGGGGCGACGATCCCGCTGGTCAGCCCGACGTTCACGCCCGACGGCGCGGCAAGCCTCGTGACCGACGGGACCAGCGCGAACATGCCCGCGTACCTCACTGAGTTCCCGTACCTCGGCCACCCGACGAGCGGCTCAGCGGTGCAGCCGCTGTCCGCCTGAGCGATGCAGATGCATGCACATCACGTCCACCACGTGAACGGCGGCGCTCCTGTGCTCGACATCGGCGACGACGTGGGCGCGCTGCTCGTGCTGACGGACGACGAGGCCGTGGGCACCGAGCTGTTCCTCAGACGTGAGGGCGAAGCGAGCAGCAGTGTGCACACAGGCGTGTGGACCCGGCATCAAGGCGCGCAGCACGTCGCCGCGGCGCTGTTTTGCGAGCTGTGCGCCGGCACCTACTGGGTGCTCCGAACAGACGGCTCAGATCACCTGCCCATCGCCGTCAGAGGCGGGGAGCTCGCCGAGCTCGACCTCCGCACCATCAGATGCGCCGGGCCAGGAAGATGATGGCGAGGACGATGAGGACGAGCACGAGGACGCCGCCTCCGATGTACATGTGACGCTCCTTGCGAGGGGGGTTACGCGATCCCTCACGTACCCCCTCGCAACGGCGACGAGACGCGACGACCTGCCCGCGCAGCTCGCGCTGCGACGAACCGTCGCCGACGGCGGACGACGCTCACCAGCATCACGGCGCGCAGCACGGCCATCACGAGGATGATCCCGCCGACGAACACCGCGCCACGCGAGACGAGCACGAGGCCGAGCAGCGCTCCCAGCGCGAGGAGCGCAACCCGGAGCCAGATCATTCGCATGGGCGCAGTGTCGCGCTTACGTGTGAGGGATCTGTGAGCTCAGGTCTTCGCGTACGTCTCGGCCGCATTGCTGTCGAACTCGTAGGCGACGAACGGCTCGCCGCCGAGGACCCACGCGTCGTGGCCGGGCTCGATCACGTACGCCTGGCCCGCCACCGCGTCACCAGCAGTGCCGTCGGAGTGCTCGATGTGGAGCTTCCCGGACACGACGACACCGACGTGGTGCACCTGGCAGCTGTCGGTGCCGACGATCGGTTTGATGCACTCCGACCAGCGCCATCCGGGCTCGAGCGTCATCCGTGCGGCAAGCGTCGTTCCGAGGTTCACGACCTCCACACGGGCCTTGTCGGGCGTGCGCGTCTCGTCCGGTTCGTCGAACTTCTTTGCCACGATCCCAGCCATCAGCTCCTCCTCAGGATGCGTCGTCGTCGATGACGTCGAGGTCGAAAAACGCCGGAGGGGCGTCGAGCAGCGCGGCCTGCTTCTCACCGAACGCTGTCGTCTCGGGCAGGTTCGAGTTCTCCATGGCGGACTCGTAGGAGTCGAAGAACGCGAGGATCAGGTGCCGATTCGGGTTGTTGCGGTCGCGGGTGACGATCGAGCGGCGGAGGGTCCGCTTGCCCTCGGTCGCCTTCTTCCACTCCTCCTCGAGCGCAGTGAGCTCGTCGATCTTCGAGGTCTTCATCTCGATGATCTGGATGAATGCCATCAGTGCTCCCTTCCACGTAGGCCGTGCGGACGCACAGTCCCACAAATCAGGGCCCCGTTACACGCGGAGCTGCAACCCGGCGGCGGGTCAGCCACCCGTGCTCACCGCGCTCGAGGTCTTGCTGGCGGATGCGAGCGCGCAGGATGTCGGTGCGGCTGAGCGTCCCGACGAGGACGCCGCCCTTGTCGACGACTGGCAGATGGTCCACGCCCTCCTCCGTCATGCGGTTGAGCGCGGCATGCAACGTGTCCGCGCTCCGGCACGGGGTCGCATCGCTCGGCACGGCCACGACGTCCGTCGTCATCACGTCCGCGACCGTCGAGGTGCGCAGCGGGTCGACGTGGAACGCGGAGGGCACGGCAACGCCCCGACGGGCGAGCTTCTCGGTCATGATGCTGTGCTCGAGCAGCGTGCGAGCCACGAGGTCGGCGAGCACGGCCGCGAGCATCAGCGGGAGCATGGCGTTGTAGTCGCGAGTCAGCTCGAAGAGGAAGACGATCGCCGCGAACGGCGCACGCGCGGCAGCACCGAACGTCGCCGCCATCGCGACGAGCGCGAACGCCGACGGGCTGATCCCGATGCCCGGGAACGCTTTCACCAGGAGCTCACCCGCGAGCGCGCCGAACGTGCTGCTGATGATGAGGATCGGGGCGAGGGTGCCGCCGGACGTTCCCGAGGCGAGCGCGATCCACCAGATGATCATCTTGCCGATGCACAGTGCGGCGAGCGTGCCGAGCGCGAGCCTTCCCGCGAGGGTGTCACCGATCACGTCGTAGCCGACCCCGAGCGCTCGTGGCACGAGCAAGCCCAGCGACGCCCACACGAGCGCACCCACGATCGGGTGCCACGCCTCGCCGAACGGCAGCTTCCGAAAGATCCCTTCGACGGCGAACAGCCCTCTCGTGATCACGACAGCGAGCAGCCCGCACGCGAGACCGAGCGCGGCGTAGAGCGGCAGCTGGCCGAGGCCGGCGAAGTCATGCGGCGGGACTGTGAAGAGGGGGCCGCTCCCGAGCAGCAGCGCGTGGACACCACCCGCCACGCTCGTCGCAACGACGAGTGGGATGAAGCCGCGGGGTGAGAACTCGAAGAGCAGCAGCTCGATCGCGAGCACGACGGCGGCGAGCGGCGTGCCGAACGTGGCGGCCATGCCCGCTGCGGCGCCACAGGCGAGCAGGATCTTCCGCTCGTTCGCCGACACGTGGATCACCTGGCCCACGAGCGAACCGATGGCGCCGCCGGTGACGATGATCGGCCCCTCGGCACCGAACGGCCCTCCGGTGCCGATCGCGACCGCGGCAGAGAGCGGCTTCGCGACAGCGGTGCGGGGCGCCACTCGACTGCGGCGCGTGAGGACCGCGTCCATCGCCTCGGGGATGCCGTGCCCCCGGATGATCGGTGCCCACCTCGCCAGCAGCGTGACCACCGTCGCGCCTGCCATCGCGGTGAGCACGACGAGCGGGCCGAGCTCGAGCGTCGCGTAGCTCGGCAGTGTCGTGCCCCACTGATGGAACAGGAGGAGGTTCGTGAGGATGGCGATGAGCTTGATCAGCACCCACGCGGCTCCGCCCGCGGCGAGGCCGATGCCGGCAGCGAGTGCGCAGAGGAGGAGCAGCCGGCGGGGTGGATGGGAGGTCATTCTCGAGGCCCAGGCATTCCTATCGTGTTCCGATACTTTATCTGTAGAATCTATCGTGTCACGATTGATTACGTCACGAAGGGCAGGACAGCATGAAGGTCGTGTTGAGCGCAGAGAACGGACAGCAAGGTCACGCTGCTCGCGCGTGGTGCACCGAGCACCTCGGGCCGGGCGACTCGGTGGTCGCGGTCGTCGGCCTGAGCAACATCGGAGAGATCGTCCTCGGCGTGCCGCCATTCGATGGCCTCGCGACCGAGGGTGAGCTGATCGCCGAAGTCGAGCACGACTTCTGCCGCCAGCTGCGCACGTTCGGAGTGACGTGCCAGACGCGCTTCGTCCACAAGGCACAGGCCCGCGCTGTCGCCGAGGTGGCGAGCGAGGAGGACGCCGATCTGATCGTGATCGGCAAGCGTCCGCACTCTCGGATCGCCGACGCCGTCATCGGGCCTGTCGCGACCCATGTGGTGCACCGCCCCCCGTGCCCTGTCGTCGTCGTTCCGGCATCCGCATGAGCGTCCGCGCCCTTGCCGACGAGCAGTACAGCGAGCTGCTCGCGTTTCGCACTGCGCTCAGGCGATTTCTCCACTGGAGCGACGAGCAAGCGCGGAGCGCGGGCCTCACCCCGCAGCAGCACCAGCTCCTGCTCGCCGTACGAGGCCACGAGGGCTCCCAGCCGACCGTCGGCGACGTTGCCGACTCACTGCTCCTGCGCCACCACAGCACGGTCGAGCTCGTCGACCGCGCCGAGCAGGCGGGCCTCGTTCACCGTTCCGTCGACGACACCGACCGCCGGGTCGTGCGACTCGGGCTCACAGCGAAGGGCCAGCGCGTGCTGCACAAGCTCTCAGCCGCACACCTGGACGAGTTGCAGCGGCTCGCACCGACGGTGGTCCGGCTCGCTCGGGACTTGGAGCACCAGACGGCCTGACCCCGAATGGGTGCAACGATGGGCACGGTGGTGCGCACGCGAACGGAAGAGCTGCTGCTCGGGGAGTGGGTGTGCCTCGCGCTGCTCGCGCAAGCGCCGGCGCACGGGTACGACGTGGCCTCGCGGCTCGCTCCGTCCGGCGACATCGGACGCGTGTGGTCGCTGAGCCGCCCGCTCACCTATCGAGCCATCGATCAGCTCGTGCAGCGCGACCTCGTCGCTCCGGTCGCCGAGGAGAGGGGCAAGGCGGGAGGGAACCGCACCATCTACGCCCCGACCCGCCGCGGGCGCTCGACGGTGCGGTCATGGCTGCAGCGGCCGGTCCCCCACTTCAGAGACGTCCGTGACGAGCTGTTGCTGAAGCTCGTGCTGTCCTCCGCCGCGGGTCTCGACACCACGCGCCTGCTCGAGGAGCAGCGTGCGCTGTTCTCCCCCATGGTCGACGCGCTGAGCGCGACTGCAGCGACGGGCAAGGCCGCGCCCGATCCCGTCGCGGTGTGGCGCTACGAGTCGTCGAGGGCTGCGCTGCGGTTCATCGATCAGATGGTCACGGCGAGCCACGATCACGCGGGATAGAGCGTCACCTCGGTCGCCTTGACGGTCGCCCACACGGCGACACCTGGCTCCAGCCCGAGATCGGCGACGGCGCCAGGCGTCACCTCCGCCACGAGCGGCACCTCTCCCACGAGGCGCACCCGCACTCTGTCGGCAAGTCGGTCGACATCGGTCACGACGGCTTGCCACGTGTTACGGGGACTTCCCTCGGGATGCGCTGGATACAGGGCAACAGAGTGCGGCGCGATCACGGCGAAGGCCGGGCCGTCGACCACGTCTGCCGAGACCACTCGCGCGCCCGAGGCTGTCGAGATCGTCCCGCGCGAGGCCACGCCGCGAAGGAGGTTGACACCGACAAGGTCGGCCACGTATCGAGAACGAGGCTGCGTGGTCACCTCTTCGAGCGTCCCTTGCTGCACGACGCGACCAGACTCGACGATCAGCACGCGGTCCGCGAGCGCGTACGCATCCACGGGGTCGTGGGTGACGAGGAGCCGCACGCCTTCGAAGCTCGCGAGGTGACGACGAAGATCCCTTCGCACGTCTGACTTCGTTCCTGCATCCAACGCAGCGAGGGGCTCGTCGAGGAGCAACACGCGGGGCTCGGTCGCGAGTGCTCGAGCGAGGGCGATCCGCTGTGCTTGCCCTCCCGAGAGCATCGACGGGCGGTGATCCGCGTGATCCGCCAAGCCGACCGTGGCGAGCCACGAAGACGCGCGCCGCCGCGCCTCGGCCTTCGCCATGCCGCGAGCGCGGAGCCCGAACGCAACGTTCTCGAGCGCGCTGAGGTTCGGGAAGAGGAGGTAGTCCTGGAACACGACGCCGATCGGACGATCCTCCGGCGGCACGAACACGCCGCGACTCGGGTCATCGAGGCAGCGACCGTCGAGGTCGATCGCTCCATCGTCAACGGGCACGAGGCCGGCGATGCAGCGAAACAGGGTCGTCTTGCCTGCGCCATTCGGGCCGAGCACGGCGATGGTCTCTCCACCGGGCGTCTGGAGCGTGACGTCGAGGTGCAATGACCCGAGCGTGCAGCGCACCCGAGCATCGAGCGTCACGGAGCGTGACCAGAGCTCGTCATGGAGTCGGCGCTCGGCCGATCCCGAGGAACCGATCTCGGAGGCCGACGAGCACCGCGAACGACACGGCAATCAGCACCAGGCTGAGCACGATCGCCTCGTCGGGCCTGACCTCGTTGGCGATGTAGATGGCAAGGGGCATCGTCTGCGTCCGTCCTGGGAAGTTCCCTGCGAACGTGATCGTCGCTCCGAACTCACCCAATGCGCGCGCCCACGCGAGGACTGCGCCGGCGATCAACCCGGGACGGATCGCAGGAAGCGTGACGCGGCGGAACACGTACCAGCGAGACCCACCCAGGGTTCGGGCAGCATCCTCGAACCGCGTGTCGAGCTGGCGGAACGAGGCCTCGACCGTCAGCACGAGGAACGGCATCGCGACGAACGTCTGGGCGACGATGACGCCGGCGGTCGTGAACGGAAGCGTGATGCCGAACCATCGGTCGAGGTACTGCCCCACGAGGCCCCGGCGGCCGAGTGCGTAGAACAGAGCGACACCCGCAACGACAGGGGGCAGGACCATCGACAAGGTGCAAAGCGCGCGCGCCGCGCTTCGTCCTGGGAAGTCGACTCGCGCGAGGAGCCACGCGAGCGGCACGCCGAAGAGGACGGAGAGACCCGTCGCCCAGAGCGAGCACCAGATCGACAAGCGCAGGGCGGTGAGCGCGCCGTGCGACGTGAGGATCGACCACACGTCTCCCCACGGCACCTTCCAGAGCAGCCCGAGGAACGGCAGCGCGAAGAAGACGAGCGCGGCGATGGCGAGGACGAGCACGGGGACGGGGAGGCGCTCCGTCCGGACCCGCCGTGGCGCGACGAGGATCGGGTCGTCGACGGGCGCCGGCGCGCTCATGGCGCCATGAATCCGTAGCTGGCCAGGATCTGCTGCCCTTCGGGACCGAGCACGAAGTCGATGAACGCCTGATCGACGTCCGGATGGCTCGATGCCTTCACCGCGGCGATCGGGTACTTCGCCACCACGTTGATCTCCGGCGGGATGGTCACGGCCGCAGCCTTGTCGCCCGCAGCCTGGATGTCGGTGATGTACACGATGCCCGCGTCGGCCTCGCCCGCCGTGACCTTCGTGACAACACCCTTGACGTTCTGCTCCTGGCTGACAGGAGTCACCGTGATCTTTGCGGCATCGAAGACTTGGGACGCGTACTTCCCGCATGGCACCTCGGGCGCGCACACCACGACCTTCACGTCCGGTTTGGCGAGATCGGCCACACCTGCGATCCCCGCCGGGTTGCCTTTGGGCACGATGATCGCCAGGGAGTTCGTGGCGAACACGACGGGC
>DATKAS010000008.1:0-4485 GCA_035497855.1 Acidimicrobiales bacterium | reverse complement strand
GTCGATGGCCCACACGGCAGGCTCGTGGGTCGGGTTCGTCGCCGGGACGTGGGGAACGAACCTCGTGATCGAAGGGTCCTCGCTGAAGTGGAGCAAGGGCCCATCAGCACTGGTCATCGAGCGAGCATGACACCCCGGTCGTGTGGGAGAGTCACCGGGCGGGCGGCACAACCAGGAGGGGAAGCTTCAAGTGAAGCGAATCATCGCGGTCTCCGCGCTCGCCCTCGCCGGCCTTGCGGTCGGCGCGGCCCCGGCGGGAGCGCTCACGCAGTCGAACACCGCGTACATCAGCGGAGGTCACCGCATCGCCATCGCGAACAGCGGCTTCAACTTCTCGGTTGGCGGCACGATCAACACGGGGCCAGCGATCGCGGTCAACGTGAAGGTCGTCGTCATCAACCAGAGCAACTCGAACCCGTAAGCGGACCCGTTCAGCGGATCTCGCGCGCACGAGCCCACAGCCGGCTCATGCCGCGGATCCAGCGATCCGGATCGTCGGCCTTGCGGGTCATGAATTCCCTCATCGCGGGATGCGTGAGGATCAGAAACTGATCTTCACGAACGCCGGCGAGCACGCGCGCGGCCGCTTCGTCGGCCGTGATCGCGCCGCCACCCCCGATCACGGCGTCGGCCTTGTCCGGGTCGCCGAGCGTGCCCCGCAACATCGGGGTGTCGACCGCGCCGGGGCAGATGCACGACACCCTGACGCCGCGATCTGCGTACGTGATCGCCATCCACTCCGCGAAGCCGACCGCGGCGTGCTTCGTCGCGGCGTACACGGCATCGCCGAGGCTCGTGAGGATGCCGGCCATCGACGCAGTCGTGACGAGGTGACCCTCGCCGCGCTCGATCCACAACGGGACGACGGCGCGGGCCGCATGCACGTGCGCCATCAAGTTCACCTGCCATTGCAGGTCCCACAGCGAGTCGGGCGCGTCGTATGAGCCGCCGTTCGCGACGCCAGCATTCGCGAACCACAGCCCGATGGGTCCATGGGTGCTCTCGACTTCATCCACCAGCCGTTGCGTCGCCGCACCGTCGGTCACGTCGAGCGCCATGTTGACGACGCGGTCGACCGAGGCGCGCGGCGCTTCGAGGTCGGTCGCGACGACCGCGGACGCGCCCGCCCCGACGAGCGCACGCACCAGCGCACTTCCGATGCCGCCTGCGGCGCCGGTGACCACCGCGACCCTGCCATTGGGATCCATGCGCCGACCATAGGTCGTCGTCCGCGATGATGGCCGCGTGAGCCCGAAGCGCGCTGATCCCCTCACGATGCTGCGCGCGATCTGCATGTCGCTCCCCGAGGTGACCGAACGGCTCAGCCACGGATCGCCGACATGGTTCGTGCGCGACAAGACGACCTTCGCCACGTTCTGGGAAGACGGACACCACCAGAACCGATTCCCGCACCTCTGGTGCGCGGCGCCGCCAGGTGTGCAGGCCGAGCTGATCGAGGCCGAGCCGGACCGCTTCTTCAAGCCTCCGTACGTCGGCGGGCGGGGCTGGCTCGGTGTGCGGCTCGACGTGCCCGTCGACTGGGACGAGATGGCGCAGATCCTCGAGGAGGCGTACCGCGTGGTGGCACCCAAGAAGCTCATCGCCGAGCTGGACCAGCGGGCATGAGGAACAAGCTCCTGAGCAGATCGTTCGACTACGCCGCGTATTGGCATCGCCATCAACGACGCAAGGGCTCTGACGTCCCGTACATCGCGCACCTCATGGCAGTGTCCGCGCTCGTGCTCGAGCACGGCGGCACCGACGTGCAAGCCGCGGGTGCGCTCCTCCACGACGTCGCCGAAGACCAGGGCGGGCGGAAGCGATTGCGCGAGATCAAGCGCAAGTTCGGCAAGGACGTCGAGCAGATCGTCCGCGATTGCTCGGACAGCCTGCGCAAGGACCCGAAGCGGAAGAAGAAGTGGAAGAAGCGGAAGAAGGCGTACATCGAGCGTCTGGAGACGGTCAAGAAGACGTCGTTGCTCGTGTCGTGCGCAGACAAGCTGCACAACGCACGGGCGACCGTCGAGGACTCTCGCCGCATCGGGCCTGCCGTGTGGGACAAGCTCAACGGTGGCCCGGAGGGGCAGGCGTGGTACTACCGAGAGGTGTCGAGGGTGTGCTCGCAGCGGCTCACGAAGGAGCCGGCGGCGAGCCTGGCGCACGATCTCGCGGTCGCGGTGGCCCACCTCGAGCTCGAGGCCGCGAAGGCGGGATGACCCGACGCGGCCCGCGGCGCACGCGCGTGCTGGGCGTCGACGGCTGCAGGGGCGGTTGGGTGGGAGTGGTGCTGTCGGACGGAAGTTCGCCCACCGCGATCGTCGAGCGATCCATCTCCGGACTGGCCGCGCTCGCGGGAGAGATCGACGCGATCGGCATCGACATCCCGATCCACCTCGACGAGGACCGCGACCGCCCCTGTGACACAGCGGCGCGCCGGTTCATCCGGCCGCACACGAGCCGCGTGTTCAACGCGCCGGTGCGGGCCGTGCTCGACTGCAACAGCTATCGCGAGGCGTGCGAGGTCTCGTTCGCGTTGCTCGGCAAGAAGATCTCGAAGCAGACGTGGGAGCTGGTGCCGAAGATCGCCGACGTCGAGAGCTGGTGGCGCACGGCCGGCTGCCCGGTCTTCGAAGTGCATCCCGAGGCGGGGTTCGCGGCGATGGCTGGTCACGCGATCGCCGAAGGGAAGCGCACCCGCGACGGTGCATCGATCCGCCGAGCGTTGCTCGTCGAACGGGGGCTCGATCCGCCCGACGTACCGTTCGGTGCCAAGCCGGACGACCTGCTCGATGCGTGCGCGGCAGCATGGTCGACCGCTCGCATCGTGCGGGGCGAGGGACGCTGCCTGCCTGATCCCCCGCCGATCGTCCGCGGCGAGCGTCAAGCGATCTGGTTCTGAGCAGCCGCGCCACTCGCGGCGAGATCGAGGTAGCGGAGAGGCCCGAGCGGGCTGCCCATCATCGACCCCTTGTCCCGCGGCTGTGACTCTTGCCTGACTGCTCCAACTTGTCATCCGGTCGCCGACGCGCGACGAAAATTGGCACATGAGATTCGACATCGACTCCTACAAGCGCCGGTCAGCCCCGGTCAGCCTCGACGGCGTCGACTTCAGCGAGTTCGAACGCGATCCACTCGACGCCGACTCACTGCGGTGCATCCGCTACATGCACGACATCGAACACCACACGATCTGCTACCTGCGCGACCTGCTCGTGACGCCCGCCCACCGCGATCACGAGATGACCACGTTCCTCACGATGTGGGCGCTCGAGGAGTACTGGCACGGCGAGGCCCTCGGCGCAGTGCTCGCCGCCCACGGCGAGCCGAACGGCGGCGACCGCGTCGCGCCGATGCGCCGCCGGCTGCGGCTGAAGGAGAGCCTGTCGCCCCTCTTCTTCGGGCTCGGCTCGGCGATCGCAGGCCGCTCGTTCGCCGCGATCCACATGACATGGGGCGCCATCAACGAGTGGACCGCGCAGGCGGCGTACGGCCGGCTCGCGCAACGGGCAGGCCATCCCACGCTCACGAAGCTGCTGAAGCGCATCCAACGGCAAGAGGGAGGGCACATCGACTTCTACGCGTCGCAAGCGACCAAGCGCCTCGCCGGAGACCGTTTCGTGCAGCGTGCGACGCGCTTCGCGCTGGGCCACTACTGGGCACCAGTCGGGTCAGACGTGATGCCTGACGATGAGGTCGACTTCGTCGGTCACCATCTGTTCAGCGGTGACGAGGGGAAGGTCGCAATCGACCGCGTCGATCGTCACGTGGACCGCCTCCCCGGGCTCGAGGGCCTCCACCTCATGACGCGGGCGAACCGAAGGTTGGTTGCTTAGTCGGGCTGCACCCAACCTTCACCGCACCGGGCACACCGAAAATCGGGCTGGTCGACGTCGACGACACACCCCGCCAGCTCGAGAACACCGAGGTCCGCGAGGTCGCCGAGCGCCGCAGTCGGCATGCCGTAGACGATCGGGACGGCGCGACCTCCGCACTGCGGACACCGCGCTGCGGGGGCCCACGCGGCGCCGAGCGCGGCGACCTTGGCGGCGGCGTGTTCGTGGAACGCGTTGTGGAGGATGTCGTCACGAGTGGCCTGAGCGACCTGCGCGACCTCGAGCAGCCCCCGCAGCTCGGCCGTCGTGATGATCAGGTGTGCGGCAGCGCGAGGCTCGAGGGCGTCGGCGTTCGCAAGGATCTCGGTGGCCAGGTTGATCGCGTGCTGTCGTTCGTCCATGCCGACTTCTACACCAACCCCGTGACTCGCCATTTCGTGTACGCCGGCGGCCAGGTCGACTGGGCGTCATAGACGGCGAGCAACGCGCGCTCGATCCGGAATTCGAAGAGTGTCTCCTCCGATGGCGTCTGATCGGTCGCGCCGTAGGCGGCCCGGACGGCTTCGATGACGATCGGATCGTCGACGACGACCGCCCGCCCGTCGATCGAGAGCTCGTCGTCGTTCTCACCGTTCGGGAAGGCGTGGATCGC
>DATKAS010000007.1:0-2024 GCA_035497855.1 Acidimicrobiales bacterium | reverse complement strand
AGATCGTGTAGATCTTCGCGTCGCGGTGCCACCGCTCGACCGGGTACGCGCGGGTGTAGCCGTAGCCGCCGAGGATCTGGATCGCCTCTTCGGTGACCTTCACCGCGACCTCGCCGGCCTTCAGCTTCGACATCGAGCCCTCCCCCGCGACGAACTGCTTGCCGTTGCGTGCCATCCAGGCTGCGCGCCAGACGAGCAGCCGGGCCGCGTCGATCTCCATCCGCATGTCGGCGAGCTTGAACGCGATCCCCTGGTTCATGATGATCGGCTTGCCGAAGGCGTGCCGCTCCATCGCGTACTCGAGCGAGTACTCGTACGCAGCGCGTGCGATGCCGAGCGCCTGCGCTCCGACCGCCGGACGCGTCGCTTCGAACGTGGCCATCGCCGGCTGCTTCGCCCCGGTGTGGCCCGCCTCGCGCGCCTTCGCGAGCTTCGCGTCGAGCTTGTCCTTGCCGCCGAGGAGCATCCGGCCCGGCACGCGCACGTCGTCGAGCACGACCTCTGCGGTGTGGCTCGCGCGGATGCCGTGCTTCTGGTACTTCTGGCCTTGCGAGAGGCCCTTGGTGCCGGGTGGCACGATGAAGCTCGCCTGCCCGCGTCCCTTGAGCGCGGGGTCGACCGTCGCGACGACGACGTGGACGTCGGCGATGCCGCCGTTCGTGATCCACGCCTTCGTGCCATTGATCACCCACTCGTCCTTCGCCTCGTCGTACACCGCACGGGTGCGCAACGACGACACATCGGAGCCGGCGTCGGGCTCGCTCACGCAGAAGGCACCGAGCTGCACCTTCTCGGCGGTGCCGTAGCACTGGGGCACCCACTCCATGACCTGGTCGGGCGTGCCGTTGCCCGAGATGCCGGCGGCCGCGAGGGCCGAGCCGAAGATCGCGAGCCCGATGCCCGCGTCACCCCACCACAGCTCCTCGAGGCACACGGGCAACGTGAGGCCGGTCGGGTCGGTGAACGCGTTGGCCATGAAGTCGAAGCCGTAGAGGCCGATGTTCGCTGCCTCTTGGACGACGGGCCAGGGGAACTCCTCGCGCTCGTCCCACTCGTGGGCCACGGGGCGGACGACGTTCTCGGCGAAGTCGTGAACCCACTTCTGCAGCTGGATCTGGTCTTCGCTGAGCTCGAGCGAGAAGTCGGTCATGCGCACAAGTTACCCGTCGGTAACAATGAACCGCAACTCATCCCGCGGGAAAGAATCGGGCATGGCCCACAAACCGCCTGACCTGCGGATGCTCAACCTCATCGTGAACGACACGGCGGCCTCGGCCGACTTCTACCGACGCCTCGGTGTCACCCTGCCGCCGCTGAACGAGGGCTCGAACATGCACGTGCAGCTGTCGATGCCGAGCGGCTTCAGCCTCGAGCTCGACACTGCCGAGTCTGCGCAGATCTGGCACGCCGGTTGGCGAAGCGATCCGAACAGCACCTCCATCGTGGTCGGCTTCTTCTTCGACAGCCGCGAGGCTGTCGACGAGTGCTACGCCGAGCTGACCGCCGCCGGCTACGAGGGTCGTCAGCCGCCGTTCGACGCGTTCTGGGGCGCGCGGTGGGCGATCGTCGCAGACCCCGATGGCAACGACGTCGGCCTCATGAGCCCGATGGACGACGCCCGGCGCTTCTGGCCACCGACCGAGTCGCCGAACCCCTGAAGCCCTCGCCGTTCGCGCGCTCGGGCGCGGCATGGTGCGGCGATCGCGCGAACGGTCGAGCAGTGGGGAGCATCCCGGCACTCGCGCCCCGGCTCAGAGGTCGCTGAGCGCGGCGGAGACTCCCGCCGAGGTGGGTTGTTCGTGCATCGTGAGGGCGAGGGCGAGCGCGCCCGCGGTGATGCCCGCGCCCACGACATAGGGCGCGCCCACGCCGACGTGCTGGAAGAGCGCGCCCGCGAGGATCGGGCCGATCACGCGTCCCATCCCGCCTGCCATCTGCTGGAGGCCGAGCGCGCCGCCGCGGCGCTCGTGGGGTGAGCGCCCTGCGACGATCGAGGCGAGCGTCGGCGTGGTGAGCCCCTGGCC
>DATKAS010000006.1:0-2458 GCA_035497855.1 Acidimicrobiales bacterium | reverse complement strand
CAGGGCCGCTCGTTCGAGCTCGTCGGGTAGGGGTGGTGACCGACCGTGTCGAACAGCGGAGCAGTGCGGCCGCTCGCCCGGTACGCGGCTCCCATCCCCTGGATGAAGGTCGTCGGCGAGTGCGAGATGTTGTCGAACGCGTTCGGGTTGTCGTTCCCCCATACCGACGTCGCAGGTGCGATCACGTCGATCGACGGACGCGCCGCGTGCAGCATGTCGTAGCAGTCTGCGAGCAGAGCCTCGTACTGCTCGGGCGCGCTCTCGCCGGGCGGTCCGAACTGCGGTCGCCAGAAGCCGCTCAGGTTTGGCTCGTTCCAGATGACGACGTCGTTGATGCTCGGGAACAGCGTGATCGCGTTCGTCACGTAGGAGCAGTACGCGTCGCGGGATCCGTCGTCGAGCGGCGGATAGCCCTCGTTGAACGCGGCGAGCACGACCCGCATCCCGTGGGCATCGGCGACGACGCGTCCGAGGACGGCGCGGTCGTTCGACGAGAGCGCCCGCTGGCCGGGCGTCCAGGTCAGCGCGACGCGGACTGCGCGCAGCCCGAGGTCCTGAGCGGTCGCGACCGTCGTGGCCGTGTTCCACTCGAACGAATCGTCGGAAACGCCGACGAACATCCCCCGTTCGGCCTTTGCAACTGGCGCCGCAACCAGCAACACACCCGACGCGAGGACGATCACGAGTGACCACCTCATGTCTCCTCGAGACCGTAGCAACCCTCCGTGCGACCGTGCGTCGGAGAACCGGTTAAGGAGTTGTGACCGTCGCGGCTATTCGGCTTCGCGAAGCTGCTCGACCCATTTGCGATGGTGCTCGAGCGCCCACTGCTCGTTCACCCATCCCCTGGTCATGCCGTTCAGCGCATGCCGCGTCTTCGGATAGACGAGCGACAGGAACAGGTGGCCGACGAAGAGGAAGAACGACGCGTACATCAGCCAGTCGTGCACGAGCAGCGCGTTCGCGAGGCGGAAGCGCGTGTCGCGCTCGCCGTACCAGAGGAAGAAGCCGGAGATCGTGAACAGCACAGCGAATGCCGCGGTGACGATCGCGTTGAGCTTCTGCCCTGCGTTCAACCAGCCCTGCGGCGCAGTGCGACCGCGAAGCCATGCGCGGTCGTCGGCGTCGAAGCGGTCGATCTCGCGCGCAGCGTGCACAAGCTCGCGCCGGTTGCCGAACACCACGACGAGTACGAGCGCAGCGATCCAGGCCACCGCCGTGTAGAGGTGAATCGCCTTCAGGAGCGGTCGCCGGTTCACGGCCTCCGACAGGCTCGGCAGGTAGAGGCAGAGTCCCGATCCGAGCAGGATCAGAAAGGCCGTCGCATGCACCCAGTGCACGACGCGGAGCGTCCCGGAAAAGCGTGGGAGCCGACGAGCGTCAGCTGCCATAGCCGTTCGACCGTCCGACCCACGCGTTCTGGTCGTAACCGTGCTGCTCCCAGAAGCCCTTCGGCTGCTCGGCGACCAGCTCCATCCGCGTGAGCCACTTGACACCCTTGTAGCCGTACATCTCCGGGATCACGACGCGCGCCGGCGCACCGTGAGGACGCGAGAGCGGATCGCCGTCCATGTCAAGCGCGAGCATGACGTCGGGCAGGCGCGCCTGGTCCAGCGTCAGCGAGTCCTCGTACGGCACCTCGAGCGAGACGAACCTGATCGCAGTGGCCTGCGGAAGCGGCTCGGCGGTCGCCAGGAGATCGTCGAAGCGCACACCCGCCCACCGGACGTTCGCGACCGACCAGCCGGTGACGCAATGAAAGGTCGAAACCTGCTCCGCCCGCGGCAAAGCGCGCACCTGCTCGTACGTGAGGCTCACGGGGCGACGCACCAGGCCGCCGATCTCGAGCCGCCACTCGCGTTCGTCGAAGATCGGCATCGACCCGGAGATCGTGTAGATCCGCCAGCCGCCGACCGGGAAGAGATTCCCGAGCAGCTGCGAGAACGCCGAGGTGAAAGGCGCGATCGGGCTCGCGGCCGAGCCCGCCCACCAGAGCGACGAGATCCCTCCGGCGAGCAGCGCCAGAAACGCCCGTCTGCCGTACGGGCGCGCAGAGTCGGGAACATCGCTCAGCGGGTCACCTGGAGGTGTAGACACGCCGGTCTCGTCGCACGTTACGCGCCGAACCGCGTGTTTGGTGTTACGCCGTCACGGGGCCGGGGTAGTGACGGTAACCGTGACCGGGTTGCTCTTCTCGACGACGGTGATCACGCGCCACTCGACCGTCGTGGCGACGGTCGTCACGAGCTGCGTCACGGTCCGGGTCGACGGCGTCGCGGCATGACTCACGTATTGGGGCACCGTCACGGTACGGGTGGCGTAGTCGGTCCGCGTCCGAACGAGGGTGACGGCGGGGGTGGTCTCCCTGCGTGTCACGTAGACGCGCTTCACGACCGGAACGCGCGTCGTGACGGCCTTGCCCGCCTCCTTCACCGTCACGAGCTTGTCCACGGTCTCG
>DATKAS010000005.1:0-9634 GCA_035497855.1 Acidimicrobiales bacterium | reverse complement strand
TGGCGATCGGCTGCTACACGCCCGCAACGCGCTCGATCGTCGCTCGCCTCGACGCCGCGAACGTCGGCCGCAACCTGGGTCGCCTCGCGAGCACCGAGCTCGGCGGCTTCATCGCGGGCCCCGTCGTGGGGGCGACACTCGCGAGCGCGTTCAACCTCGACGCGCCGTTCTGGGCGCTCGCGGCGGTCGTCGCCATCGTTTTGGTCGCGATCGCCCGCCGTCCGATCCCAGGTCAGATCGGCGCCCCGTCGAGCGCGACCGCGAGCGGGCTCGCGCTCGACTTGCTCAAGTACCGCGAGGTCGTCGTCGCTGCGCTCCTCGCCCTTGCGCTCTTCCTCCCCGTGGGCATCTACGACTCGCTCTGGTCGCGATACCTGCAGGATCGCGGTGCGAGCACGCTCTTCATCGGCATCACGTTGACGATGTACGGCGTGCCGTTCATCGCGCTCGCGTCCCGCGGCGGACGTCTCGCGGACCACGTCGGCCCGTTCCGCGCAGCGTTCGTGTGCCTCGTGCTCGCGGCGCCACTCATCGCCCTCTACGGCGTCTTCACCATCCCGATCATGATCGTGTCGGTCGCGCTCGTCGAGGCGGTGATCCAAGCCGTCGCGGTGCCGGCCTCGCAGTCCGCGATGGCAGTCGCATGCCCGCCCGATCGACTCGCCGCCGGGCAGGGACTCGCGGGAGCTGCCGGCCAAGCCGGTGCAGGTGTCGTCGCACTCGTGGCCGCACCCGTCTACGAGGGCGCGGGACCGACGTTCCTCTTCGGTGCCGCGGCAGTGGTGACGGTCAGCCTCGGCGGAGTCGCCTGGCTCCTGCATCAAAAGGAAGCGGCGCCCTCATAGTTGTTAGACTGTCTAACCAGAGATGCGCTCCCGACTTCGCCACAAGTTCAACTCCACGTTCGGTGCCGTTCACTCGAGCCGGAACTACCGCATCTACCTGATCGGTCAGTCGATCTCGCTGTGCGGCACGTGGATGCAGACCGTGGCCCAGGCGTGGCTCGTGTTGAAGCTCACGGGCAGCGGCACCGCCCTCGGCTTCGTGGTGGCGCTGCAGTTCCTCCCCGTCCTGATCATCGGCCCATGGGGCGGCGTCGTGGCCGACCGGATGTCCAAGCGGAAGCTCCTCCTGATGACGCAGGTCGCGTTCGGAGGCTTCGCGCTGCTGCTCGGCGTCCTCACCGCGACCGGCGTGGTCACGCTCTGGATGGTGTACGCGGTCGCGCTCTGCTTCGGGTGCGTCACCGCACTCGACAACCCGGCGCGTCAGACGTTCGTGCTCGAGATGGTCGGTCGTGAGCATCTGCCGAACGCAGTCACGCTCAACACGGTCAACATCAACATGGCCCGTGTCATCGGCCCCGCCCTCGCCGGCATCACCATCGGTCTCATCGGCATCGCGCCGTGCTTCTTCGTGAATGCGGCGTCCTACATCGCAGTGATCGTCGCTCTTCTCATGATGAACAAGGGCGAGCTGCGAGCCCTCCCCGCGCAGCCGCGCGCGAAGGGCCAGTTGCGCGAAGGCTTCCAGTACGTGTGGTCGACGCCGCGGCTGCGCACGCCGCTGGTGATGATGGCCGTCGTCGGCACGCTGGCATACGAGTTCCAGGTGATCCTGCCGCTCGTCGCCAAGTACACGTTCAACGGCAACGCGGCGACCTACGGGATCATGACCGGCGCGATGGGCCTCGGTGCCGTCATCGGCGGGCTCTTCACCGCGTCGCGTCAGCGCACCGGTGACGCGCCCCTCATCCAAGCGACGCTCGTGTTCGGTGCGCTGATCATCACGGCCGCCCTGATGCCGACGCTTCCCGTGATGGTGCTCCTGCTCGTCGGCGTCGGCGCGGGGAGCGTCACGTTCCTCGCGCGAGCCAACTCCACCATGCAGCTGCGCGCCGATCCGGTCTTCCACAGCAGAGTCATGGCGCTCTGGGCCGTCGCGTTCCTCGGCACCACACCGATCGGCGGCCCGATCATCGGCTGGATCGGCCAGAACATCGGGCCGCGGTTCGGCATGATCGTCGGCGGCACCGCAACTGTGCTGGCCGGCATCTGGGGTTGGTACATGCTCGACGTGCGCAAGACCCGCACCGCCACGGCGGCCCCGATGGTCGCGACCTCACCCCAGGCGGCTGAGGTCCCCGCCAGCTGAGCCTTCGTCAGGCGCTGATCGGCGGTCGCCGATCCGCCCAGGGCAGCACTTGCTCGAGCTGCGCGGCAACGCGAAGCAAGAGATCCTCACGGCCGTACGCCGCGACCAGCTGCACGCCGACAGGGAGGCCCGACTCGCTCATGTGCAACGGCAGCGAGATCGCGGGCTGGCCCGCGAAGTTCCACGGCATCGTGAACGGCCCGAGGTCGATCAGGTCGCCGGAGCCGAGCTCGGGCGGGATCACCGGCATCGTCGGCGTCACGAGGATGTCGTTGCCCTCGGCCCACCAGTGCGCGGCTTGACGAGCCCAGCCTTGTGCGGTCTCGACGAGCGAGATGTAGTCAGGTGAGGCCACAGAACGACCCACCGTCGCCGCCAGCCACGTCCTGGGTTCTACGTCGGCCTCGGTGATCGTGACGCCGTAGCGCTCACCCCATCGGTCGAGGTCGCGCGCGATGGCAGTCGCAAAGACGCCCAACGCGATGGGCGGGAAGATGTCGAGCTCGGGGAACGCCGCCGGCTCGACCTCGTGTCCGAGCGATGCGAGCACCGCGACGGTCCGCTCGACGGCCGCGACGCAGTCGGCGTCGGGGGCGTCGCCTCCCGGCTTGTTCGTGCGCCACCCGATGCGGAGGCGGCCGGGATCCTCACCGACCTCGTCTGCGAACGCTCGGGACGGAGGCGGCGCGGTGTACGGGTCCCCGGGCATCGCGCCCGCGGTGCAGTCGAGGATCGCAGCGCAGTCGCGTACGGTCCGCGTGACGACGTGCTCGTGCGTGAGCATCGCCCAGTACTCGCCGAACCTCGGGCCGAGCGACGTGCGGGCTCGGCTCGGCTTCAGGCCGACGAGGCCGCATGCACTCGCCGGCACGCGGATCGATCCGCCCATGTCGTTCGCGTGGGCAGCGGGCACCATCCCCGAGGCGACGGCCGCCGCCGATCCCCCGCTCGACCCTCCCGTGGATCGCGCCAGGTCCCATGGGTTGTGGGTCGGGCCGTACGCCACTGGCTCGGTGAGGAACGAAGCGGCGAGCTCGGGAAGGTTCGTCTTCCCGACGAACACGAAGCCCGCTGCTCGCAGCTTCGCCGCGAAGTAGCTGTCCGTGTCCTCCATGTGGCCTCGGGCCTTGAGGAACGCCATGCCGCAATGGAAGGGATCGCCCGCAGTGTGGGCGACCGCGTCCTTCATGAGGAACGGGACGCCACGGAACGGGCCATTGGGAAGATCGTTCGCCGCGGCTGCGTCGCGCGCCTTCTCGTACATGCGATGGATGACCGCGTTCAGGTAGGGGTCGAGCCGCTCGATGCGGGCGATGGCCGCGTCGACGAGCTCGAGCGGCGAGCACTGCTTCGAACGAACCAGCTCAGCCTGCGCAACAGCGTCGGTCCACCCCAGGTCGTCGGCCATGGCCGGAGAGTATCTTCCGGCCATGGGGATCGATCAGAGCAAGGTTGACGCACTGCTGGCCCGCGCCCGGCGAGAGGTGGACGAGGGCCTGCTGCCCTCCACGCAAGTCGCCCTCGCCTACCAGGGAGAGCTCGTGGCATTCGAGGCCTACGGCGACGCAGATCTCGACACGAGGTACGCGGCGTTCTCGGCGACGAAGGCGTTCGTCGCATCGACGGTGTGGACGCTCATCGGCGACGGCCTCGTCGACCCCTCGAAGCTCGTCACCGAGTACATCCCGGAGTTCGGCACGAATGGCAAGGACGTCATCACCGTCGAGCAGGTGATGCTCCACACAGCCGGCTTCCCGCATGCGCCGCTCGGCGCGCCCGACTGGTGGACGCGCGAAGGCAGGGTGAAGCGGTTCGGCGAGTGGCGGCTCAACTGGGAGCCCGGCACTCGGTACGAGTACCACGCGACGTCCGCGCACTGGGTGCTCGCGGAGATCATCGACCGCGTGACGGGCAACGACTTCTGCGACGAGCTCGAGCGGAGGGTCACCGGTCCGATCGGACTGCCGCGCGTCCTCGGGATCGCGGAAGACGCGCAGACCAACGTGGCGATGCTCGAGCCGGTCGGCGACCTCGCGACGCCCGAGGAGCTGAAGGCGACCTTCGGCGTCTCCGAGCTGCCGGTCACCGAGGTGACCGAAGACGCGCTGCTCGGGTTCAACAACGCGAAGGTGAAGGCGCTCGGTGTTCCGGGCGGCGGTGGTCTCATGCGAGCGGCAGACCTCGCACTCTTCTACCAAGCGCTGCTGCACAACCCCGGCGGAGTGTGGAAGCCCGACGTGCTCGCCGACGTCACCACGAACGTGCGCAACCGCCTGCCCGACCCGCTCACGAACACGCCGGCCAACCGCAGCCTCGGGCTGATCCTCGCCGGCGACGACGGCAAGTCTCACATCCGGGGCATGGGCCGTACGGTCTCCCCTGGCGCGTTCGGCCACAACGGCGCCGGTGGCCAGCTCGCGTGGGGCGATCCCGCGACCGGGCTCTCCTTCGGCTACTGCACGAACGGCCTCGACCGCAACGCCGTGCGTGAGCCACGCCGCGGCACCGCGCTCAGCAGCCTCGCCGCCGTCTGCACCACCTAGGGCGTTTGCGCGCTCGGTCAGAGGCGCTCGACGATCATGGCCATTCCTTGGCCGCCGCCGACGCACATCGACTCCATGCCGATCGTCTTGTCGGTCGACTCGAGCCCGTTGAGCAACGTGGTCATGATGCGCGCGCCGGTCATGCCGAACGGATGGCCGAGTGCGATACCGCCGCCGTGCACGTTCAGCTTGTCCCACGGGATGCCGAGGTGACGGGCTGACGGCACGACCTGTGCAGCGAATGCCTCGTTGATCTCGACGAGGTCGATGTCGTCGATCGTCATCCCCGCTCGCGCCATCGCCTTGCGGCACGCCTCGATCGGGCCGAGGCCCATGATCTCGGGGTCGAGCCCGGTGACGGCACTCGAGACGATGCGAGCGAGCGGCGTGATGCCGAGCTCGCGAGCGCGGGTGTCGCTCATCACGACGACGGCAGCCGCGCCGTCGTTGAGTGGGCAGCTGTTCCCCGCCGTGACCTCACCGTCTGGACGGAACGCAGGCTTCAGCTGCGAGAGCTTCTCGATCGTCGTGTCGGGACGGGGTCCGTCGTCCTTCGACACGACGGTTCCGTCGGGGAGCGTGTACGGAACGATCTCTCGCTCGAAGAAGCCGTTCTCCATCGACGCGCCCGCTCGCTGCTGCGAGAGCAGCGCGAACTCGTCCATCTCCCTGCGCGAGACGCCTTCGAGCTCTCGCACATTCTCCGCGGTCTGTCCCATCGCGATGTAGATGTCGGGGAGGCCCGCCGGCGGAGTCCACTTCGGCGCGCCGCCGAGCTCGCGCTCCTTGCTGCGCTCCCGCGCGCCGTCGAAGAGGTGGTTGGCCGCATTGCCGCCGTCTGACGCGCCGTGCCCGTACCGACTGACGCACTCGACACCCCCCGCGATGAACGCGTCACCTTCCCCCGCCCGAATGGCGTGCGCGGCCATGCGGATCGTCTGCAGAGACGATGAGCAGTATCGGTTCACTGTCGTGCCCGGCACGTCTTCGAGTCCAGCCATCACGGCGACAACACGCGCGATGTTGAACCCCTGTTCACCAGCAGGTGAACCGCAGCCGATCATCACGTCCTCGATCTCGCTCGGGTCGAGCTGGGGCACCCGGCCCAACGCGGCCTTCACCATCGCGACGGTGAGGTCATCGGGACGGGCATCGACCAGGGAACCTTTGAACGCGCGTCCGATGGGGCTGCGGGCGGTGGCAACGATCACGGCGTCGGTCATGGCGTAAATCCTCGCGCGCGTGACGAAGTTCGCACCATTGGCGGAACCGCACGGGATTGTCCCGGGATACGGTCGGGGGATGCTCGAGCGGATCGCTCGCACCTCCTACCGACGTCGTTGGGTCGTGCTGGTCGCGTGGATCGTCACATTGGTCGCTGCCGTCGCGATCGGTCGTTCGTTCGCGGGTGACTTCGCGAGCGGCGGCAAGCTGCCGAACACCGAGAGCCGGCGCGCGTTCGACTTGCTCGAGTCGCGCTTCCCGGCGCGCGCGGGCGACGGCGGAACGATCGTGTTCAAGGCCGAGCAGGGGGTGAACGACCCGCAGGTGCAGGCCGCGATGGAAGCCATGTTCGCGAAGGTCGCGCAGGTACCCGACGTGACCGGCGTCGTGAGCCCCTACTCGCCCGAGGGACAGAACCAGATCTCGCGCGACGGCAAGATCGCGTACGCGCAGGTGAACACGACCGATCTCGACTTCAACGAGTGGGGGCCGGTCGCCGATGGCGTGAAGGCAGCCAAGGCCGAGGTGCAAGTCCCCGGCCTCACCGTCGAGCTCGGTGGCGACATCTTCTCCGACGGCGTGCAACCACCCGCCACCGAGGCGTTCGGTCTCCTCGCGGCGGTGTTCATCCTTCTCGTTGCGTTCGGCTCCGTGCTGGCGATGGGCCTCCCGATCGTCACCGCGCTGTTCGGGATCGCGATCGGCGTCGCCGTGGTCGAGCTGCTCGCGAACGTGATGCCCGTCCCCGACTTCACGACGCAGGTCGCGTCGATGATCGCGATCGGTGTCGGCATCGACTACGCGCTGTTCATCGTCACGCGCTACCGCGAGTTCCTCAAGAGCGGCGCTGAGCCCGAAGTCGCGGTCATCCGGTCGATCAACACGGCGGGACGCGCTGTCGTGTTCGCCGGCCTCACCGTCGTCATCTCACTCCTCGGCATGTTCCTGATGGGCGTGCCGTTCGTGCGTGGTCTCGCGGTCGGATGTAGCGCCGCCGTGCTCCTCGTGATGCTCGGTTCCATCACCCTGCTGCCCGCGCTCCTCGGCTTCGTTGGTCGCAACATCGATCGCTTCGGCTTGCCGCACCGCAAGAAGCGGGCTGCGGCGGCTGCCGCGAGCGAGACGCTGTGGCATCGCTGGGCCCGCACGGTGCAGCGCCGTCCCTGGCCCCCGTTCGCCGGCGGCCTGCTGATCCTGCTGGTCCTCGCAGCGCCGTTCTTCTCGCTGCGCCTCGGCATGGCCGACGCCGGCAACCAGCCCACGTCCGATACGACGCGACGCGCCTACGACCTGCTCGCCGAAGGGTTCGGCCCCGGCTTCAACGGCCCGCTCCTCGTCGTGGCCGACCAGCAGGGCGGCACGAGCACGCAGGCCGACGTCGCAAAGCTCCACGACGCGCTGACGCAGGTCCCCGGCGTCGCGTTCGTGAGCCCCGCGATCCCGAACCCCGCGGGCGACACCGCGGTGATCCAGGTCTTCCCGACCTCCGCGCCGCAGGACGAAGCGACGACCAAGCTCATCCATCATCTCCGCTCCGACGTCATCCCCGAGGCGACGAAGGGCACCGACATGACGGTGTACGTCGGCGGGTTCACCGCGGCGTCGCAGGACTTCGCGGATGTGCTCTCGTCACGGCTCCCGCTGTTCATCGGGGCGGTGCTCGGGCTGTCGTTCCTGCTGCTGCTCGTCGTGTTCCGGTCGATCGTCGTGCCGCTCAAGGCCGTGATCATGAACCTGCTGTCGATCGCGGCCGCGTACGGAGTGATCGTCGCAGTGTTCCAATGGGGATGGCTGAGCAGCGTGTTCGGCGTCGGGAAGCCCGGTCCGATCGAGGCGTGGGCGCCGATGATGCTGTTCGCGATCGTCTTCGGCCTCTCGATGGACTACGAGGTCTTCCTCCTGTCACGCATCAAGGAGGAGTACGACCGCACGGGCGACAACGGGCAAGCCGTCGCCGACGGGCTCGCGTCCACTGCTCGGGTCATCACCGCCGCTGCCGCGATCATGATCTGTGTCTTCGGCAGCTTCGTCTTCGGTGACCAGCGTCAGATCAAGCTGATCGGCCTCGGCCTCGCTGCCGCTGTGCTGATCGACGCGACGCTCGTGCGCATGGTGCTGGTGCCGGCCACGATGGAGCTGCTCGGCGACCGCAACTGGTGGTTCCCGAAGTGGCTCGATCGCATCGTGCCGCGGGTCTCGGTCGAGGCCCACGACCTCGATCGCGAGCTGGCCGAGCTCACCGAGCACGAGGACACGACGGTCTGAGCGGCTACCAGCTGCCGCCGCCACCTCCGCCGCCGCCACCACCCGAGAACCCTCCACTGAAGCCGCTGCCGCCGGACGAGGAGGGCGTGCTCGCGTAGAGCGTCCCGGTCGCCGTCGTCGAGAAGTGCTCCATCGAGTCGGCGAAGGCGAGCGCGGTGAACGGGTGGTTCGCCATGTACCACGTGCTCGTGGACTGGGCGACCTGCGCGTCGAGGCCTTCGAACGCCTTCGCCCACTTCTTGGTGCACCCGTAGACGATCGCGAACGGCAGGTACTCCGAGAAGATGTTCTGCCGCTCGGCGAACTTCTCGCGCACTCCCTGCCCCATGTCGAAGATCTGCTTGAAGCCTTCGATGCGGCTGTACATCGCCGTGCCCTTCGGTGTGCGCCGCGGCATCTTGCCTGCGAGGGCCATCAGCAGCAGCCCGATGACGGGGATCGCGACCACCGCGAGCCCCCATCGCTGCCGCGCCGCGATGAACGTCAGGAACCCGCCGGCGATGAGCACGACGAGACCCACCCCGCGCCACAGGACGCGCACGTGATCGGGTCGCCGCGAGAACCAGCCCTCGTCGATCGCGTCGTCGTACAGCGCGTTGCGCAGCTTCGTGAGCTTGGCCGAGAACTTGTACTTGAGGTCGGACAGGTCGACGACCGAGCCCGTCTCGAACAGCGAGTCCATCAGCAGCACTTCATATGGCCGCAGGTCCGAGCGGCTCTTCCCGACATCGGTGAGCCGGTAGTCCGGCATGTGCTTGTGCCCTTCGCCGGGGATCTCCTGGATGAGGATGAACCCTCGCACCGCGAGATCGATGATCGTGGCGGTGACGTCGAGCAGGTTCGCCTGCTCGTCGATGAGCGTGCCGAGCTGCCCTGGCCTGATGCCGTCGGGTGGCTCGAACTCGACCGGCCCCGAGGTGCGGCCGCGCAGGGGCACGGGCTCCTCGGCTCCGGTGACGTTGCCGAACGCCTGGTCCGTGGGCGATCCGACGAACCTGCGGTCGCGGCCTCTGCGCAACAAGAACCCGAGCCCCAGGAGCCCGGCGAGCGCCACGATCACGCCCGCGGCGATCTTCCCCGGCGCGGGGTCGAACGCCGTCTGCAGCGTCAGCTTCTCGTCGAGGATCGGCGCCGGCGTCGGCTGCACCACACCCGGCGGGATCGCCGCGACGACGGTGAGTCCCTCGAACGGGCCGAGCCCGTCTTGCGTGAAGCGCGCGGTGCTGCCATCGACGTTCGCTGAGGTGCACGGCAGCGACGACCCTTGCGGCCCGGTGAAGCATGCGACCTGCGTGATGCCCGCCGGGGCGGACACGATCGCCTCGCCATGCTCGATCGGGACATCCCACTCGGTGCCGATCGCGTTCCAGAACAGCTCGTCGTGGTCGTCGAAGTGGTTCAGGGCGCCCGCGACGTCGTAGCTGATCGTGTACGTGTGCTGGCCGGTG
>DATKAS010000004.1:0-3424 GCA_035497855.1 Acidimicrobiales bacterium | reverse complement strand
CACGCCGAGACCGATCTCCGCGCCCCGCACGAGGAACGTGCGTCTGCTGATCGCCATCAGCGGGGAACCTTGATCACATCGATGTCATCGCCAGTCGCGAGCGTCGCCCACGCGAGGGCAACCGTGTCGTCGAGGAAACCCGTCGTGGTGAACGAGATGCCGAGCGCGGCTTCGAGGTTCGCGAGCTCGACGTCGCCGCGATCGGGGGGCTCGGGCTCCAGCCGCAGCGCGATGAGCGAGAGCCCGAGCGAGAGCCCGCCGTCCTCGACCGGCCACAACCGCCGCAACACGGCGTAGCCGTCCTGCACGACCTTCGGGTCACCCGCACCCTGGAGACCGATGAGCGCGATTGCGGTGGTCTGCGCGTAGGGCTCGAGCTCCTTGTCCCACACTTCCCGATTGCCGTAGTTCCAGCCGCCGCCGACGCACGAACGGTCGGCGAGCAGGTTGACCGCGTCGGTGATCTCCGCTGTCGCGGTCGGCCGCAGGATCTGGAGTGCCAGGAGGTTGCGCGAGGTCGGCTCGATCCAGCCGAACGTGAACGGTGTCCAGCTCCAACCGCGGTACGCGGGATCGAGAGGCACGACGTCGCTCGAGGACGTGAGCTTGATCGCTTGGTGCGCGACGACGTGGTCGAGTGCTCTTTCGCGTCCCGCCCCGGCGGGGAGAGCGAGGGCGGCGAGCGACGTCGCGGAGTCGTTCACCGAGTCGTCCGGCGGGTTGACCTTGTCGCCGATCACGAGGGCGAGGCTGCCGTCCGGGCGTTGATGCGACGCGAGCCACGCACGACCGTCGGCATCGTCGAGCGCGAGGGTTGCGAGGGCGGTGGGCTCTGGCTCGGACGGAAGGTCCGGGCGGGGACCGAAGCCGCCGTCGCTGTTGCGGGCGGCCTCGAGGCGCGTCGACAGCCGGCCGAACAGCGCAGAGGACACATATCAGTATCGCCAAATGAGGGCGCAACCTGAGCGCGGGTAATGTCCGCCGCGCCCACGGAACAGGAGCGCGCACATGGCCGACGAGCACGCACCGGCGATCGAGGACTACCTCATCGAGGACCGGAAGTTCCCCCCGCCCACCGGGTTCAAGGAGCACAGCCTCGCCGCCGGGACGTTCCTCTACGACGAGGCCGACACCGACTACCAGGGCTTCTGGGCCCGCCAGGCCGCCGACCTGCTCACGTGGTCGACGGAGTGGGACACGATCTGCGACTGGCAGCTCCCGTTCGCGAAGTGGTTCGTCGGTGGATCCCTGAACGTCGCCTACAACTGCCTCGACCGTCACGTCGAGGCCGGCCGCGGCGACAAGATCGCGTACCACTGGGAGGGCGAGCCCGGCGACACCCGCACGATCACCTACGCAGAGCTCTCAGCCGAGGTGCAGCGCTTCGCGAACGCGCTCAAGGCCCTCGGCGTGCAGAAGGGCGACCGCGTCAACATCTACATGCCGATGATCCCCGAGCTGCCCGTCGCGCTGCTCGCTTGCGCGCGGATCGGGGCGCCGCACTCGGTCGTGTTCGGCGGCTTCTCACCCGACTCGCTCTCGGATCGCATCAACGACGCGCAGGCGAAGGTGCTCATCACCTCGGACGGAGGCTGGCGGCGCGGGCAGGTCGTGCCGCTGAAAGCGAACGCCGACGTCGCGCTCGCGGACACTCCGTCGATCGAGCATGTCGTCGTCGTGCGCCGCACCGAGAACGACGTGCACATGGAGCCCGGCCGAGACCACTGGTACCACGACCTCATGGCCGAGGCGGCGACCGAGTGCGCGGCCGAGCCGATGGACTCCGAGCACCTGCTGTACCTGCTGTACACGTCAGGCACGACTGCGAAGCCCAAGGGCATCATGCACACGACCGGCGGCTACCTCACACAGGTGGCGTTCACGCACAAGTACGTGTTCGACCTCCATCCCGACGAGGACGTGTACTGGTGCGCCGCCGACATCGGCTGGGTGACCGGGCACAGCTACATCGTGTATGGGCCGTTGTGCAACGGCGCGACGTCTGTGATGTACGAAGGCACTCCCGACCACCCGGCCAAGGATCGGTGGTGGGACATCATCGAGCGCTACAAGGTGACGATCCTCTACACGGCACCTACTGCGATCCGCACGTTCATGAAGTGGGGTGCGGTCGAACCCGACAAGCACGACCTGTCGTCGCTGCGGTTGCTCGGGTCGGTTGGCGAGCCGATCAATCCCGAAGCGTGGATGTGGTACTGGCAGCACATCGGCGGTGGCCGGTGCCCGGTCGTCGACACGTGGTGGCAGACCGAGACAGGCGGCATCATGATCAGCCCGCTGCCCGGTGCGACGACGCTCAAGCCGGGCTCGGCGACGTTCCCGTTGCCGGGCATCGGTGCCGAAGTCGTCGACGACCACGGCGCGCGCGTCGACCGCGGCGGTGGGTACCTCACGCTCACCCGGCCGTGGCCGTCGATGCTGCGAGGCATCTACGGCGATCCCGAGAGGTACAAGGAGACCTACTGGAGTCGGTTCGACGGGCGCTACTTCGCAGGCGACGGCGCCAAGATCGACGACGAGGGCTACTTCTGGTTGCTCGGCCGTGTCGACGACGTCATGAACGTGAGCGGCCACCGCATCTCGACCACCGAGGTCGAGTCGGCGCTCGTCGCGCATCCGACGGTCGCGGAGGCTGCCGTCGTCGGTGCGAAGGACGACATCACGGGTCAGGCGATCATCGCCTTCGTCACGTTGCGGGCAGGCGAAGAGGCGAGCACCGCACACGGCGAGGAGCTACGCAAGCACGTCGCCCACCAGATCGGTGCGATCGCACGGCCGAAGACGGTGATCTTCACGCCCGACCTCCCGAAGACGCGCAGCGGCAAGATCATGCGCCGGCTCCTCCGGGACGTCGCGGAGGGGCGCGACCTCGGCGACACGACGACGCTGGCGGACGCGACGGTGGTCGACGAGATCCGCGCCCGTGCCGCCGAGGCGCCGCAGGAGGACTGACTACACGGGCACCAGCCGGCTGCCGTCCCAACGACCCGCGCCCGGCGTGGGCCACAGCGGACCGATCAGCAGCGCGCCCTCGTCACGGATCGCGCTGACGGAATCCCACTCCGGCACGGCGTTGAACCCCGGCACCGCGAGGTTGAGGGGCACCAGCGCGAGGTGACCGAGGATCGTGGCCCGCTCGCCTTCGGACTCGATGCGCACGATCTGATGGCCCGGGCTGTGCACGCCGGTGAGCTCGAGCGCCACCTCGCCTGTGATCGGGTGACGGTCTTCGGCAGGCTGCACCGATTCGCCGAGGTAGTGCTCGACATCCACGACCTCGAGCTCGCGAGCGGAGTAGAGCACCGGCGCGTTCGGGAAGAACGGTGCCCAGGACCCGTCATCGTTGCGCCACGCCAGCATCCCGATGCCGTCGAAGTGCGTCGCGACCGCGTGCGTGATCGTG
>DATKAS010000003.1:0-3150 GCA_035497855.1 Acidimicrobiales bacterium | reverse complement strand
TCACGGGATCGACCCAGGGGACGACCTGCATCACGTCGGTCGGGAAGATGAGGTTCACGTGCGCTTCCGCCATTGGTCCGCCTCCGGTGGTGTGTGTCGATGTATTTCATGCATTTCGGTGCTGGATGTCAAGCCCCGAATTCGCTCGGCGTGGTAGGCACCGCTCGATGGCGGATCTCACGCATTCGATCGACCAGGCCAAGGCGGCGGTGCGCGATGCGCGCCGCGTCGTCGTGCTGACCGGTGCCGGCATCTCGACCGACTCGGGCATCCCCGACTTCCGGGGTCCGAACGGCGTGTGGACCAAGAACCCCGCGGCCGAGAAGATGGCGACGCTGCAGCACTACCTGGGTGATCCGGAGGTGCGCAAGCAGGCGTGGCGGAACCGGCGGAGCTCACCGGCATGGAGCGCCGAGCCCAACGCCGGCCACCGAGCCGTCGTCGCCCTCCAGCTCGCCGGGAAGCTCCATGCGGTGGTGACGCAGAACGTCGACGAGCTGCACCAGAAGGCGGGCACCGATCCCGATCTCGTGATCGAGGTCCACGGCACGATGCGCCACGTCGTCTGCATGAGCTGCGGCGAGACCGCGCCGATGGAGCGGGTGCTCGCGCGGGTCGATGCAGGGGAGGAGGACCCGCCGTGCCGCACCTGCGGCGGCATCCTCAAGTCGGCCACGATCTCGTTCGGCCAGCCGCTCGTGCCGGAGGTGATCGACCGGGCGTTCACCGTGGCCGAGGAGGCCGACCTGCTGCTGGCCGTGGGCACGACGCTCGGGGTCTACCCGGCGGCCAACGTCGTCCCGATCGCCAAGCGGGCAGGGGCCATCGTGGTGATCCTCAACGCCGAGCCGACCGAGATGGACATGCTCGCCGACGTGGTGATCCGCGGGTCGATCAGCGAGGTGTTGCCCTTGATCGTCAGCTGATCAGGCCGATCTTTCCCGTAGCGAAATCCTGACCAGGAAGGTAAACTTTCGGCATGGCCAGCTTCCGCGACCTTCTGGCGAAGGCCAAGAGTGAGATCCGCGAGGTCGACTCGGCCACCGCCGACGACATGCGCAGGCTCCCGGGCACCATCGTGCTCGACGTGCGTGAGCCCGACGAGTACGAGCAAGGTGCGCTGCCCGGCGCGCTCCACATCCCTCGTGGGCATCTCGAGTCTCAGGTCGAGGGCAAGATCCCGAACCACGACGCGCCGATCGTCATCTACTGCGCGGCCGGCGTGCGCTCGGCGTTCGCGGCCAAGACGCTCCAAGAGCTCGGGTACACCGACGTCGTCTCGATGTCGAGCGGCTTCGGGCGCTGGAAGGACGAAGGCCGCGAGTGGTCGGTGCCCACACAGCTGAGCCCCGACCAGAAGATGCGCTATCACCGCCACCTCCTGCTTCCCGAAGTGGGGGTCGAGGGTCAGTCGAAGCTGCTCTCCGCGAAGGTGCTCCTGCTCGGCGCGGGCGGCCTCGGCTCGCCTGCCGCGCTGTACCTCGCTGCCGCCGGCGTCGGCACGCTCGGCATCGTCGACATGGACGTCGTCGACGAGTCGAACCTGCAGCGCCAGATCCTGCACAACACCGATCGCATCGGTGACCGCAAGGTCGACTCCGCGAAGAAGACACTCACCGCGCTCAACCCCGACGTGAATGTCGTCGTCTACGACACGCGCCTCGACGCCGGCAACGTGCTCGACATCATCGACGGCTACGACGTGATCATCGACGGCGCGGACAACTTCCCGTCGCGCTACCTGCTCAACGACGCGTCGCTGAAGAAGAAGATCCCTGTCGTGCACGGCTCGATCTTCCGCTTCGAGGGGCAGGCGACGGTCTTCCACCCGTATGTCGGCCCTTGCTATCGCTGCATGGTGCCCGAGCCCCCGCCCGCAGAGCTCGCGCCGTCGTGCGCAGAAGCGGGTGTGCTCGGCGTGCTGCCCGGCATCATCGGCTCGATCCAAGCTCTCGAGGCGATCAAGCTGGTCCTCGGCCTCGGCGACTCGCTCGCCGGCCGGCTCCTCGCGTACGACGCGCTCGAGCAGTCGTTCCGCACCTACAAGGTGCTGCGCGACCCCGAGTGCCCGGCGTGCTCACTCGATCCCGACGACATCGTGATCGCCGAGTACGACGAGCACTGCATGCCGCACCGGCATCACTGAGCCTCGTCGGCGCGACTACGGGCAGAATCTCGCGCGTCTCGCGTGCCCCGTAACCTGGCTGCATGGCCGAGGACGAACGTCGCACCGACTCGGGCATCGAGATCCGACCCACGTATTCCGCGGAGGACCTCGCGGGATGGGATCCCAGCGCGGAGCTCGGCATGCCCGGCAAGCCGCCGTACACCCGGGGCATCTACCCGACGATGCATCGCGGGCGGCTGTGGACGATGCGGCAGTACGCCGGGTTCGGCACGGCGGAGGCGACGAACGAACGCTTCCACTTCTTGCTGGACGCGGGGCAGACCGGCCTGTCGTGTGCGTTCGACCTCCCGACCCAGATGGGCTACGACTCGGATCACCCGCGCGCCGAGGGCGAGGTCGGCAAGGTCGGCGTCGCGATCGACTCGATCGAGGACATGCGGTTGCTCCTCGCGGGCCTCCCGCTCGAGAAGGTCACGACGTCGATGACGATCAACTCGACGGCCGCGATCCTCCTGCTGCTCTACGAACTCGTCGCCGAGGAGCAAGGCGTGGCCGCGGCCGACATCGGCGGCGGAACGATCCAGAACGACTTGCTCAAGGAGTACATCGCTCGCGGCACGTACATCTACCCGCCGCGTCCCTCGATGCGATTGATCACCGACATCTTCGCCTACTGCAACGAGCGCATCCCGCGCTGGAACACGATCTCCATCTCCGGCTACCACATCCGCGAGGCCGGCTCGACTGCGGTGCAGGAGATCGCCTTCACGATCGCGAACGGCATCGCGTACGTGCAGGCCGCGATCGACGCGGGTCTTCACGTCGACCAGTTCGCGCCGCGCCTCTCGTTCTTCTGGAACGCGCACAACAACTTCCTCGAGGAGATCGCGAAGTACCGCGCCGCGCGGCGGCTGTGGTGGTCGATCATGAGTGAGCGATTCGGCGCGCAGAAGGAGGCGTCGAAGCTTCTGCGCTTCCACACGCAGACCGGCGGGTCGACCCTCACGGCTCAGCAGCCCGAG
>DATKAS010000002.1:0-9355 GCA_035497855.1 Acidimicrobiales bacterium | reverse complement strand
CGCGTCCGCTGGGGCAGGCCGAGCTCGTCGCGTCAGCAGCGGGGCTGGCTCGGCTCGTGACGGTCGCGGCAGAGCTCGCGCGGGAGGTGGTCGCACCGCTCGCGGGTCATCCGCTGGCAACTCCCGTCGACGGCCTCTATCCCGAGCCGCACAGCCCGTTGTTCGACTTCGCGGCGACACGCGCTGGCGCTGAGTGGATCGACGAGCTCGCGACCGGGGCCCTGCGCGTCCGCGACAGTGACCCGACCCCACGGGTCACCGCGCACACCGACTGGTCGGCCCGCAACGTGCGGGCGTGGCCCGGCGGCGTGCGGGCCATCTACGACTCCGACTCACTCTCGCTCGTGCCGGAGAGCACCGCGGTCGGCATCGCCGCCGCGACGTGGTCGGCCTTCGGCGACGAATCCGACGAGGTGGCACCGGCGCCCCGAGAGGCGGCGAGATGGATCGCGGCGTACGTGGCCGGAGGCCGACCACTGTCGACCGCGCAGGTTCGGGCCGCCGGCGGCGCCATCCTCCACTCCCTCTGCTACACCGCGAGGTGCGAGCACGCGGTCGAGGTCGGGCATCCCGAGCTCGGCCGTCCCCGACGTGCCCGCGATCGGCTCGAGCGTGACGGCGCCACGTACATCGTCCAGCTCGTCGAGGCGTGCGAGGCCGAGCGATCGCTGTAGCGTCCCGCGCCATGACGCTGCCCATCCGACCTGGAATGACGGTGCCCTTCGGCGGTCCGCTGCACGCGCAGCGCGCGAAGTACGAAGAGCTCGCGGACCTCGGCTACACGGACGTGTGGTCGGCTGAGTCGGATGGCGTCGACGCTTTCACGCCGCTGATCCTCGCGTCGCAGTGGGCACCCTCGTTGCGCCTCGGCACTGCGATCGTCCCGGCGTTCACACGGGCGCCCGCGGTGATGGCGCAGTCGGTGGCTGCGGCGGCGTCGGCAGCGCCGGGCCGGTTCGCGTTCGGCATCGGCACCTCGTCGAACGTGATCGTCGAGCGATGGAACGGAGTGCCGTTCGTGGCGCCGTACCAGCGGGTGCGTGACATGGTGCGGTTCCTGCGCGTCGCGCTCACCGGCGAGAAGGTGACGCAGAAGTACGACACGTTCGAGGTGCAGGGCTTCCGTCTCGGGTTGGTGCCGGAGGTGCAGCCGCCCATCCTCGTGGCCGCGCTGCGTGAGGGCATGCTGCGGCTGGCCGGCCGCGAAGGCGACGGCGCGATCATCAACTGGCTGTCCGCCGATGACGTCGCGAAGGTCGTGCCCCACGTGAACGCAGGCGGTCCCGACAAGGAGATCGTGTGCCGCATCTTCGTGGCGCCGTCTGACGACACGGAGACGGTGCGCGCGGCGGCCAAGTTCGCGATCGCGACGTACCTCAACGTGCCGGTGTACGCCGAGTTCCACCGCTGGCTCGGCCGCGCCGACGTGCTCCAGCCGATGTGGGACGCGTGGAAGGCAGGCGACCGGAAGCAGGCGCTCGCAGAGATCCCTGACTCGCTCGTCGACGAGCTCGTCGTGCACGGCTCGCCCGCAGAGTGCCGCGAGAAGATCCAGCGCTACTTCGACAACGGCGTGACCACCTCGAGCCTCGCCGTCATGCCGTTCCCCGGGATCGACCACTGGGAAGCCGTCCGCGCCCTCAGCCCCAAGGCCGGCTAGGACGCGGCGAGGACGGCCCTTGCCCACGCGACGCGGTCGGCGACCGAGTCGATCGAGAACGCGGGGACGGCGAGATCGGTCGCGCCGATCGAGCGAGCGCGGGCGCCGAGGGCCTTCGGGTCGGGGTCGGGGACGAGGATGTCGTCGAGCACGTGGTCGGGCACGAGGGAGACGGCGTTCGACGCGCCGCCTCTCACGAGGGCGGCTCGTACGGCGGCGAAGTGCTCGTCGTCCACGCCCCACGACGCACGCAACGCTTTCGACGCGTTGAGCACGCCATAGGCGGCGATCACGCGTGCCCGCTCGCGTCCCTCGTCCCCGAGATCCACGAGTGGCGCCCACACGAGCGGCGCCTCGCCTCCCGATCGGATCACCGCGACGATCCGATCGAGGTCGGAGTCCGGGATCGCCCACAGCAGCACGTGATCGGCCATGCGTCCCCCCACGCGCAGGATCTTGTTGCCCCGCCCCGCGATCGTGATCGGCACGGGTCGCATCGGCACTTCCAACGAGCGGCCACTTGCTTCGTCGAGCGGCCCTCCCTCGCCGAGGCGGCGGAACAACGTGACCAGATCCGCGATGCGCTCGGCAGCGTCACCGCGATCGACCCCTGCCGCCCCGCTCACCTCTGAGCCTCCCGCTGCGAGCCCGAGGATCACGCGGTCGCCGAACCGGTCCTGCAGCGTCGCGACAGCGGCGGCGGTGTGGAAGGGGTGGCGGAGGAACGGGTTCGTCACCATCGGCCCGATCGGGATGCTGTCCGTCGCCTCGAGTGCGGCGCCGACGAGCAACCAGGTGTCGCGCCACCAGAACGCATCGGGGAGACCGACCCAGTCGGCCCCCACCGCCTCGCTCGCGCGCGCGAGATCGGCGACCTCGTCGAGGGTGGGGTTCAGCAGGTGGCACGTGACGCCGACCGTGCCGACGTGGCCTGAGCTCATGCAGCGACCTCCGAGTTGACGACGGCAAACGCCTCTGCAGCCGCGTCGATCGCGCGGCTCATGTCGCTCGCGAGCAACGCGAACCCGATGCTGCTCGGAACGATTCGGCGAGCATGACCCGCGAGCACCCGGCCCACTTCGAGCGGCGTGCCCCGCACGAGGACGAGCGCGAGCCGTTCGTCGGTCATGAGGCATCGAGCTGCCGCATCGTCTCCGGCCGCGAGCGCTCCCGACGCCGCGCGCAGCTCGTCGACCGACAGCTCGGCCCGAGCGCGCAGCTCGTCTGGCCCGTTCAAGAACGCGTGGATCAATGTCGGCCGGCTGCGCTCGACCTCGGCGTCGTCGAAGCACGCGCTCACGTACAACGCGACCTCGATCGGGCGCACCGATCTCGCCCACCCGACGACCTGATCGAACATCGACGGGGCGACGCCGGCGACGAACACGCCGTCCGCGGCCTCGGACGCGAACCGGTTGAAGCGCTCGCGCCGAGCTCCGATGTAGATCGGCAGATCGGGAGCGGTGAACGTGTGTGCTGGCGGGTCGTAGCCGTCGGTCGGCTCGCCACGGATCACGGCCCGCATGATCCGCACCGCGTCGCGGCATCGGGTCAGCGGCGCGACCGGCTCGATGCCCAGTGGAGCCAGTGCGACGTCGCCGCCGGGACCGAGCCCGAGCAACGCGCGCCCGCCGGAGAGCTCGTGCACCGTCATCGCTGCGACGGCCGTGATCGCGGGGTGACGGAGGTAGGGATTCGTCACACCCACCGCGAGGCGCAGCCGCGTCGTCTCCTGGGCCGCTGCCGCGAGCAGCACGAACGGATCGCGGCCTGGTCCTTCGTCGCCGACCCACAAGTCGCCGATGCCCGCAGCCTCGCAATGGCGAGCATGATCGACGAACGTGGCCGACGCCATCTCCGGGAAGAGCCAGATGCCGGTGCGCAGACCGGTCACTTGGGCAGTGCGGAGAGCGCGTGCTCGGCGGGGATCTCGGTGAGCAACCCGAGTCCGTTCGCGACGCGGTTGATGTAGCAGTAGTAGGCGACGATGTTGTTGAGGTCGACGATGTCGAGGTCGTCGAGCCCGACCTCGCGCAGCGCGTCGAGGTCACCCTCTTCGACCGCGATCGGTTGCTGAGCCAACCGACCGGCGTAGCGAAGGATCGTGTCGAGCCTGTCGTCGCCGGTCACGACATGAGCCGCGTCGCGCGTCACTGCGTCGATGGTCGCCTCGTCGACACCCAAGGTGGGCAGCTTCACGCGCAACCCCGACGCGCAGTGCCCGGTGCCGTTCATCATCGACGCGACGTACGCCGCGAGCTGACGTTCGCTCTGCGCGAGCGCCGACGGGCAACCCTCGACAGCGCGATAGAGCCGCAGACGCTCCATCACGATCTCGGGGTACAGGCTCCCGAGCATCGTGAACTCTGTCGGCTCGCCGAGCCGTTCGGCCTGCCAGTCGTAGGCCTCCTTGAGCAGGCCCGTGGCCTCGGGGGGGTCGATCGTCTTGATCCAGGGCACGGCAGAGTCTCGCACCAGTGGAGATACCGTGGCGCATGCCCGCGCCGTCCTCGTCGCCGTCGATGTCGTTCGTGCCGTGCCTTCGCCCCCCCGTGGGCGCCGACGTCGACCACGCGCACGAACGGTGGTTCTACGTGCGCGGGGATGCCGTGCTCGTGTGCGACGGACCTGCTGAGCTGCCGCTGCGGGATCAGCACTTCCTCGGGATGCTCGGCGCCCGCCCGTGCTGGGCGGGTGACGTCGAGCCACCGGAGGCGGGGAACGACGACGGGTCGTTCATGGCGCTGCGCGCGCTGTGGGGCCGGGTGAGCGAGGTCGAGTGGACGGTCGCCGGCCGCGCGGTGCAGATCGTCGAATGGGATCGCACGCACCGGTACTGCGGACGGTGTGGCAGCGAGACCGCGCCGTCGACGGAGGAGCGATCGCGTCGCTGCCCGCACTGCGGCCTCACGGCGTTCCCGCGGCTCGCGCCGGCGATCATCGTGCTCATCGAGCGCGACACCTCAGACGGTGGCCGGGAGGCGCTGCTCGCCCGCGGCAGGCAATTCCCGCTCCCGATGTACAGCTGCCTCGCGGGGTTCGTCGAGCCGGGGGAGACGCTCGAAGACGCGGTGCATCGCGAGATCCGGGAGGAGGTCGGCATCGAGGTCGACGATGTCCGTTACATCGCGAGCCAGCCGTGGCCCTTCCCCCACTCGCTCATGCTCGGGTTCACGGCGCAGTGGAGCAGCGGTGACATCGTGATCGACGAGACCGAGATCGCGGACGCGGCGTGGTATCGGGCCGATGCGCTGCCGATGGTGCCGCCGGGGATGAGCATCGCCCGACGGCTGATCGACGCCTGGGTCGCGCGAGAGACAGCCTGACCAGTCGTGAAGATCGACACTCGCACCGGTGAGGTCGTCGAGCTGCTGCAAGCGCTCATCCGCAACCGCTGCGTCAACACGGGCGAGGTCGACTCCGGCGACGAGAGCCGCAATGCGGATGTCCTGAGCGACGTGTTGGGCTCGTCAGGTCTCGACGTGCAGCGGTTCCACCACCCCGCGACACCGAATCGGTCGTGCATCGTCGCGCGCATCCAGGGATCCGATCCGGATGCGCCGTCGCTGGCGTTGATGGGGCACACCGACGTGGTCCCCGTGTCGGCGGAGAGCTGGTCGCGCGACCCGTTCGGCGGCGAGATCGTCGACGGCGAGGTCTGGGGACGCGGTGCGGTCGACATGCTCAACCAGACCGCGGCGATGGCGATCGCGGTGCGTCGCCTCGCGGACGCGGGGTTCGCTCCCCGCGGCACGCTGCTCTACCTCGGTGTCGCTGACGAAGAAGCGGGGAGCGTGCAAGGAGTGAAGCACCTGCTCGAGGCGGAGCCCGATGCGGTTCGTGCTGACTACGTGCTCACGGAGATCGGCGGCATCGTGAGCGAGGGGAGCGCGGGCACGAACGTCGAGGTCGTCACCGCGGAGAAGGGTGGCGCGGTCGTCGACATCGTCGTCACGGGAACGCCGAGCCACGGGTCGACTCCATTCGGCGCGGACAACGCGGTCGTGAAAGCGGCCGAGGTCGTGCGTCGCCTCGCGGAGCATCGACCCGAGACCCACATCAGCGACTCGTGGCGCGGGTGGGTCGAAGGCCAACCTTTCGATGCTGAGCTGAAGGCAGTGCTCACCGATCCGGTGCGTCTGTGGGATGCGCTGCCGGACCTTCCGACGTCGCTCGCGGCTCGCGCGCACTCGTGCACGCACACCACGTACGCGCCGACGGTCATCCACGGTGGACACAAGCGCAACATCATCTGCGATCGCGTCGTCGTGCAGCCCGACATCCGCATCGCGCACGGCGAGAGCGTCGAGCTCGTGGTCGGTGAGCTGCACCGCATGCTCGAAGATCTCGGCGACTGCGTCGAGATCAACGTCGTGCGCTCCGGCGAGCCGACCGAGTCTTCGACCGACACGCCACTGTGGGCGGCGCTCGAGCGCGCGGCTCGACGGGCGTACCCCGACGCCCATCTCCTCGCGTCACCACTCACCGGCGCGACGGACGCTCGCTTCTTCCGCCAAGCCGGGATCCCGAGCTACGGCTTCGGGCTTCTCAGCCGCCAGGTCACGCCGCAGCAGTACTGGTCGCGCTTCCACGGCAACGACGAGCGAATCGACGTCGAGTCGTTGCGGTTGTCGGCCGACATGTGGGAACAGCTGGCGCGGGACTTCCTCGAATGACTGGTGGCACCATCGAGCCCGGCTTCGACGACCTCGACGTCGAAGAGCTCCGGAAGCGGCACACGGCCAAGTGGTCCGAGCATCCGGCGCCCGTGCTGCCGGCGTGGGTCGCTGAGATGGACTTCCCAATCGCCGCCCCGATCCGCGACGCGCTCATCCGCACCGCCGGAGACGCAGACCTCGGCTACCCGTTCGACGCGGGCCCCGCCCGGCTCGAGGTGCTCGGTGCCGACCGGATGAGCATCCGGTTCGGCTGGCGGCCCGAGCCCGATCTCGGGTTCAAGATCACCGACGTCATGCGTGGGGTCATCCACGGGATCGTCGCGTTCGCCGAACGGGGCGACGGTGTCGCGGTCGTGACGCCGATCTACCCGCCGTTCCTCGGGGCGATCGCCGACAACCATCGCGTGATCGTCGAGGCGCCACTGCGACCGATCGACGAGGGCAGCGCGCTCGACGTCGACGCCCTCGAGGCCGCGGCCCGACGCTCGCGCGTGCTGCTCTGGTGCCATCCCCACAACCCGAGCGGGCGCTCGTTCACGCGCGACGAGCTCGCCGCCGTGGCCGACATCGTCGAAGCCAACGATCTCATCGTCGTGTCCGACGAGATCCATGCCGACCTCACCTTCCCGGGACACGACCACGTGCCGCTCGCGACCTTGTCGCCGGGTGTTGCCGCTCGGACCTTCACCGTCACGTCGCCGAGCAAGGCCTTCAACCTCGCTGGCGCGAAGTGCGCTGTGGCGTATTGCGGCAGCGAGGCCTTGCTCGACCGTTATCGACAGTCGTTCAACCCGGCGCTGCCAGGGATCACCGTCTTCGGGATCGCGGCGACCCGTGCCGCGTGGATCGAAGGCGACGAGTGGCTCGCCCGTTGCCTCGCCTACCTCGACGGCAACCGGCGGTGGTTCGCGTCCGCGGTCGAGGAGTGCCTCCCCGCCATGCGCCATCGCATGCCCGAGGCCACCTACCTCGCGTGGCTCGACGCGCGAGGCCTCGCGTTCGAGTGCCCTCCTGCGCAGCACTTCCTCGAACGAGGTCGTGTCGCGCTCTCCGATGGCGCCGCGTTCGGCGCAGTGGGTGACGGCTTCGTGCGTGTCAACCTCGCGACGTCCCGGGCGATCCTCGAAGAGATCGTCGACCGGATGGTCAGCTGCGCACCGCCAGCACGGGCCACTCGCCTGGCACGCCCTTGAGCGTGTGACGGCCGCGGTCCTCGAACTCGAAGCCGCCGCCCAGCACGAGGTCGCGGACGGTCCCGGTCACGAGGATCTCGCCAGGGCCGGCGAGTGAGGCAACGCGCGCGCCGACGTGGAGCGTCATGCCGGCAAGGTCCTCGTCGCGCACCTCGCACTCGCCTGCGTGAAGACCCGCTCGCAGGGGGAGGCCGATCGCGTCGACGCGCTCGATCACCTGCTGCGCGCACCTGATCGCGCGAGCGGGCCCGTCGAACGCGGCGAGGAAGCCGTCGCCGAGGCTCTTGACCGTGGTGCCGCGAGCGCGTCGGATCTCCTCTTCATGGATGGTGTCGTGGCGATCGAGCAGCTCCCGCCACTTGCGGTCCCCCAACTCGGCGGCGCGGCGAGTCGAGTCGACGACATCCGTGTAGAGCACGGTCTTCAGCACCCGATCGACTTCGTGGTCGGACGTCTCGCCCGTGAGGAACTCCTCGATCGCGTCGAGGCTCGCCTCCTCGCCTCCGCGCGAACCGTCGAGATGGAAGTCACCCGGCAGCTCGAGCAGCTGGGCCCCGTCGATGTGCGCGGCGAGGAACCGCGCCAGCCCAACGGGGATCATGTAGTCGCCGGTGCGGTGCACGACGAGGGTCGGCGTGTTGACCGCGGAAAGCGCCGGACGGACGTCGATCTCCGAGTTGAGCCGCATGATCTGCTGCACCATCCGAGGCGACGCCGAGGCTCGTTCGTACCTCGCGACGGTCTGGGCCATCTCGGGATCGGTTGGCATGTTGGCCACGAACAGTCGCAGGAGCTCTCCGTCACCCCAAGCGGATTCGATGCGGCTGAGGAACCACTCGGTGACCTCGGGGTCGTGGCCGTCGGGAAGGTCGGGTCCGCGCCTGATCGCCGGGTAGGTGCCCCACAGGACGAGCGCTGAGACCCGTTCCGGATAGGTGGCGGCGAACAGGATCGACAACGGCCCACCCTCTGACACGCCGACCAGGGCAGCGCGCTCGCTGCCGGCCGCATCCATGACGACGCGGATGTCGTCCATGCGATCCGCGGCGCTGCCGAACCCGAGCGTGCGATCCGAAAGGCCGGTGCCCCGCTTGTCGAACGTGATGACTCGCCCGAACGAGCTCAGTCGCTCGAGGATCGTGCGAAAGATCGGCAGGTCCCAAAGCAGGTCGGCGTGCGAGATGAACCCCGGCACGTAGACGATGTCGAGGGAGCCCTCCCCACACACGAGGTACGCGATGTTCAGCTCGCCTGTGCGCGCGTACTTCGGCGTCGGGCGGTCCACCACGGTTCAGAGCGTAGTGAGCGCCTTTCGCACCGGCGTGGCGAGGTCGCCCTTGCGGCCGACAGTGACACGCTCGAGACCGAGCCACCGCGCCATCACCATGAGCTCGCCCGCGAGCGCCGCTGCGACCTCTCCAGCTTCGACTCCCGCCTCCCCGAATGCCGCGGGCACCAGGAGCGTCCCGGCCTTGCGATCGGCCTTCACGTCGACGCGGGCGACGATCCGGTCGCCGTGCAGGAACGGAAGCACGTAGTAGCCGTGCACGCGGTTGGGTGCGGGCGTGTAGATCTCGATGCGGTAGTGGAAGTCGAAGATGCGCTCGGTGCGGTCGCGCTCCCACACCAGCGGATCGAACGGCGCGAGCAGGGCGCGCGCCTCGACCTGGCGCGGCCAGCGCGCCGCAGGATCGAGATAGGCCGGATTCTTCCAGCCCTCGACCGCCACCGGAAGCAGCTCGCCCGCCTCGACCAGTTCGGCGAGTCTGGCCTTGGTGTCGGCGACACCGAGGCGAAAGTAGTCGCGCAGGTCGAATTCGGTG
>DATKAS010000001.1:0-6595 GCA_035497855.1 Acidimicrobiales bacterium | reverse complement strand
GAGCACGACGATTCGGTGGCAGAGGCGCACCAGCTCGTCGGTGTCGGTCGAGGCGACGAGCGTGGCCATTCCGGAAGCCGCAGCCTCGTCGATCAGCCGGTGGATCTGGTCCTTCGCTCCGATGTCGATGCCCTGGGTCGGCTCGTCGAGGAGCAGCACCTTCGGCGCCAGCCGGAGGGCCTTGCCGAAGAGCACTTTCTGTTGATTGCCACCACTCAGGGAGCCGATCGGCGCCTCTGTGCCGGAGGTCTTGATCGACAGCCGTTCGATCCACTGCTTGGTCTCGGCGAGCTCGGCGCGGCGGCTCAGCCGGCCCGCGCGGACGAACCGAGCGACGTCGCAAAGCGAGAGGTTCTCCCGCACGTTCATCGTGGCGATCACGCCGCGCACCGCTCGCTCCGCGGGGACGAACGCCATGCCCGCCTCGATGCCGTCCCACGGTTGGTAGTTGTCGATGTGGCTGCCATCGACGACGACCTCGCCGTCGTCGCGGGGCATCTGTCCGGCGATCAGATCGAGCACGTCCTCACGCCCTGATCCGGTGATGCCCGCCAAGCCGACGATCTCGCCGGGGTACACGTCGAGATCGACGCCCCGAACGGTTCCGCCCTCGAGGCCGCGGACCGAGAGCACGGGGCGGCCCGTGACGGACGACTCGGACACCGTCGTCGTGTCGATGTGATGGCCCACGATCAGCTCGACGAGCTTGCTGTGATCGAGCTCGCGCACGAGCATCGTGTCGACCTTCTTGCCGTCGCGCAGCACCGTGACGCGGTCGGCGAGCTCGAAGACCTCGTCGAGGTGGTGTGACACGTAGAGGATCGAAATGCCCTGTGCTCGCAGGTGCTGGATCACCTCGAAGAGCCGTTCGACGTCATCGCCGGGCAGCGTGGCGGTCGGTTCGTCGAGCACCAGGAGGCTCGCGCCGTACTGCCACCCCGTGAGTGCGCGGGCGATCGCGACAGCGGTGCGCTGCGCGGGAGGAAGTGAGCTCACCGGCGCCTTGACGTCGATGTTGCCGAGGCCGAGCCCCTCGAGTGCCGCGCGGGTGCGCTTCACCTCTTGCCGCCAGCGGATGCGACCGAAGCGCCCGGTCTCGTAGCCGACACCGAGCGCGATGTTCTCGACCGCGCTGATCGATCCGACGAGGCCGAGGTCTTGGTGCACGAAGCGGATGCCGGCGGCCGCCGCTGCCTGTCCGTCACCGAGGGTGAGCGGCTCGCCCTTCACCCACGCCTGTGCGTCGCCGGCGTCGGGCTGGTGGTAGCCGCACAGCACCTTGATGAGGGTCGACTTACCCGAGCCGTTCTGGCCGACGAGCGCGTGCACCTCACCGGCATCGACCTCGAGCCCCACGTCGCACAGGGCGACCTGTCCGGGAAACGTCTTCCACAGATGTTCGATGCGCAGCAACTCGCCCATCGTGCCCCCCAAGGCTTCCGGGAAAGACTAGCAAACTGTGGGCGTTATCAATAAAGTTCGGGGGGACCGAGGCGCGAGACGCGCGCCCAGGGGGGTCCGAAGGGGGATTGATGAGAGGGTATCGGAAACTGGCGGTGCTTCTCGCGTGCACAGGTTTGTTCGTCGCCGCGTGCGGCGACGACTCTGGCAGCAGCAGCGCCACTACGGCGGGGGGTGCAGCCACGAGTGCGTCCGGCGGCGCGGCGACGACGGCGGCGTCGGGCGGCGCGGCCACCACCGCGGCGTCGGGCTCGGCGTCGGGCATCGACGCGGCGAAGGCTGTCGTTGCGCAGTACCGCGACCCGAACCAGCCGATCGGGGTGACGATCCCGCTCACAGGGAAGCCCCCGAAGAAGACGATCGCGTGGCTCGAGTGCGAGCTCGAGTCGTGTCCCTACATCACCGTGGGCATGAAGGACGCGACGGCTGCGCTGGGTTGGGATCTCAAGGTGATCCCGTCGAAGAGCTCGGATCCGGCTCCCGCGATGCAGCAAGCGATCGACGCAGGCGTCGACTTCATCGCCAGCTCGGGCGAGCCGCTCGCGCTGTACAAGGCGCAGGCCGACGCTGCGAAGGCGAAGGGCATCAAGATCCTCAGCTGCTACGACACGCAGGTCCCCGATCCGGCGACCACGAACGTGTACACGCAGTGCGGCGACACGACCTTCGTGCAGAAGACCGGCCCGCTCATGGCGGACTGGGCGATCGTCGACTCGAACGGCGCGGCGAACGTGCTCATCGTCAGCATCCCGGACTTTCCGGTGCTCGTCGCCGAGACCGATGCCTACAAGGCCGAGATGAAGAAGAACTGCCCGAGTTGCAAGATCACCGAGCTGAACGTGACGATCGACGACCTCGTCGGTGGCAAGGTGCCGGCGGCCGTGGCTTCGCAGCTGCAGTCCGATTCGAGCATCAACTACGTCTTCAACTCCTTCGGCTCCCTGCCCGCCGGTCTCACCGCGGCACTCAAGACCGCAGGCCTCGACAAGCAGGCAACGGTCTACGGCCAGGACTTCTCGAAGTTCGATCTCGACGAGATCGTGGCCGGCACGATGGGTGCTTGGTCGGCTGACCCGAAGGCTTATGCCGGATGGCTGATGGTCGACGCGGCCGCACGGCTGAGCCTCGGCATGGACCTGACGGAGGAGCGTGCCTCGGCCTCGCTGCCCACGTTCCTCGTCGAGGACGCGAGCACGGCCCAGCCGATCATCGACAACCAGGGCGGTGACTGGGCTCCGCCCACGATGGCGGACGACTTCAAGAAGCTCTGGGGTGTGTGAACTGAGCTGAACAAGATGTGATCGGGCCGGCCGGTGATCTCACCGCCGGCCCGATTCGCGTCCACGTTCAGGGGAGCGCGTCAATTTTGACGACGCCGAGGCTGCCGTCGACGGTGACGGTTGCGCCGTCGGGGATGCGCTTCGTGGCGTCGGCGATCGACGGCACGCACGGGATGCCGAGCTCGCGGCTGACGATCACGGCGTGAGTGCCGATGGCGCCGATGTTGGTGATCACACCGCCCGCTGCCAGGAACAGAGGCGTCCACGACGGATCAGTCGCCGGCGCCACGATGATGTCGCCCGGCTCGAGCTTGTCCATGTCGGAGAGGTCGAGCAGCACCCGTGCCGTTCCGGTGACCGTGCCCGGTGAGCCAGCGACGCCGTGAAGCTCGTCGCCGACGCTGACCGTCGTGGTCGGAAGGCTGTTGCGACGCGGCCACTCGCTCAGTGGCGGCACCGTGCCGACGACGGAGTACGGCGGCTCGAGCTCGAACAATGCGTTGTGGTCCGCTTCACGTTCGACGAGCGTGTCGGTGAACGCGGCAGGGTCGGCCATCCAGTCGTCGAGCTCGTCGGCGACGAGCATGAAGATCTGGCGTTCATGCTCGAGGTGTCCTCTCGCTACGGCGCGCCGGCCGAGCTCGAGGAAGCACTCGCGCACCTCACCGACCGCTCGGATGTTGTTCGTCTTGCAGCGTTCTCGTGCGGCCATGAACACAGCCGTCGAGGAGACGGCGGCTCGGAAGGTGCCGAGCGCCTCGGGGTTGTCCGCGAACATCGCGGAGAAGTGGTCGATCAGCCGTTGCCGCTCGGCGCTCGCAGCCGCGAGCGAGCGCTCCGGATCGGCATCGTCGCCGGCGGAGCGGGCGATGTTGATTCCTTGCAGCAGCAACATCGGGTTCGACTCGTAGCTCCACGCGTAGGGGTCCCACTCGTTCGGACCACGGCTGCCGTGCACGTACATGAAGTCGTCGACCGCTGTCGTGAACCGCTTGGCGTCGGCAGAGCCGGACGCGGCGACGCGCTCGAGCAATCCCTCGAGGCCGGCCTCGAATGCCGCGGTCAGCTCTGTCGACGCCCGGACCTGGCGCGACAGCTTGAAGATCCGGTTCGCGATGTCAGCCGAGTCGACGTCGCCGATCCCGGACATGAGCTTCGGCGGCGCGCCCGGATCGATCTCACCGATGAGCGCAGTGATGATGCTCGGCCCGACGGAGCCGCCGAGCGCGGCCCACACCACCTGCGAGAAGAACGCGCGGAGGTGGCGTTGGATGACCCGAGCTCGGGCGAGCAGCTGCAGGTCGGTGCAGGCTGACAGGTCGGGACGACTGTCACGCAGTGCCTGCGCCTCGTACTTCTGCAGCTCGATCTCCGGCACGTTCGGTGTCGAGAGGCACCACGCGACCGTGAGGCCGAGCTTCTCGGTGTGGCGAGGCGACGCGTGCCAGTCACGCTCGACGTACGGCGGGATGTCCTGGCTCGACGGATCGAAGTAGGTGCGGTCGACCTGCTCCCAGCCACCGCCGGAGCGCACGCCGAAGAGGCGGGCCTGGGTCAGTGAGTTGTAGAAGTAGCCACCGAAGAGCCCGAACGACTCGGGCGGGTCGCCGTACTCGAGCGGATCGAACACTCCCATCTGCTCGAAGCCGTCGACGCAGCCCTTGACCATCCCCGGCTCACAGCAGAACGTCCACCCGAGCGGGCTGACGGGCTCGGCGAGCACCTCGGCGGCGTTGCCGCGTGTGTAATCCGGGAACCGCTCGGTCGGCACGCGGTCGATGATCCAGCGATCCTGCAGCATGTCTTTCCCCCAGACGCTCTAGTAGGGCATCGTGCCGCCGTCGACCGGGAACATCGTGCCCGTGATGTTCCGGCCGGCGTCGGAAGCGAGGAGCACCGCGACGGCGGCGACCTCCTCGACGGTGTTGAGCCGCTTGATCGCGGACTCCTGTGCGAACAGGTCGAGCATCGCCTCGTAGCTCGGCAGCCCCATCATCGTCGCCGACTGAGGTCCGGTCTCGCGCACGATGTCGGTCTCGATCAGCCCTGGGAGCACCGAGTTGACGGTGATACCGAGCGTGCCGACCTCGTGTGCCGCGGCCTTCACGAGGCCGTTCACCGCGTGCTTTGTCGCCGCGTAGCCAGGGATCCCCGGTTTGCCGAGCTTGCCCTCGACCGACGACGTCACGATGATCCGCCCGTAGGTGCGGGGGATCATGTGCTGGAGCGCGCGGCGCATGCCCCAGAAGACGTGGTTGAGGTTCCAGTCGACCTCGAGCGTCCACTCCTCGTCGGTCATCTGTGCAACCGGTGCCGTGGCGAGGACGCCGCCCGAGTTGAGGCAGCAGATGTCGAGGTGACCGAAGTGGTCGATCGTGAAGTCGATCAGTCCCTCCACGTCGGATTGCTTCGAGGCGTCACCGGCGAAGAACGCGGCGCGCTCGCCGGCGCCCATCTCGTCGAGGCACTGTCGGCCCTTCTCGGCACTGCGCCCGTTCACGACGACCAGCGCGCCCTCGCGGACGAACGCATCAGCCATGCCGCGTCCGATCGACCGGGTGCCACCGGTGATGCACGCGACCTTCCCTTCGAGCTTGCCCATGTCGTCCCCCTGTTCGAACGACTTCGTCAGTACGGCGCGGTGCCGCCGTCGATCGAGATCAGCGAACCCGTGATGCCGCCACCGATGTCGGACGCGAGGAGCACCGCGACGGCTGCGACGTCCTCGAGCTCCATCACCCGCTTGGTGGCCGACTCCTGGGCGAACGTCTCGATCAGCTTCTCGTAGCTGATCCCCATCGCCTCCGCGGCTCCCGGGCCTTCTGCCTTCACGATGTCTGTCTCGATGATGCCGGGGCACAGCGCGTTGACCGTCACGCCCGTCGTGCCGAGCTCCTTCGACATCGCCTTCGTGAGGCCGTTCACGGCGTGCTTGGCGGTGACGTAGATCGAGATGCCCGGCTTGCCGACCTTTCCCTCGACGGACGACATGTTGATGATGCGACCCCAGCCCCGCTCGATCATCGGCTTCAGCACGCGCCGTGAGCACCAGAACGTGCTCCAGAGGTTCCACTTCAACGCGTCGTCGAACGCCTCGTCAGTGAGGTCAGCGACAGGAGCGTGGTTGCTCGCACCGCCCGCGTTGTTCACCAGGATGTCGACCTTGCCGAAATGCGTGATCGCCTCGTCGATTGCTCGCTCGCAGTCCTCCCGGACCTTCGCATCGGCGCGGATGAAATGCGTGTGCTCCGGCCGGTTCAGCTCGTGGATCGCCTGGGCGCCCTTCTCGATGCTGGTGCCCGTGATCGCCACCTGCGCGCCTTCGGCGAGGAACGCTTCGGCGATCGCGCGCCCGATCCCTCGCGACCCGCCGGTGATGACGGCGACGCGACCCGACAGGTCACCCATTCGAGAAACCCCCTGTTGCCCCGGACCTGAGTGGCGCCATTGTGGCACGCTCAGATCGAGAAACTAGCGAGCAGCTACAGAAACGTCACGAGCCAAAGGAGGGCGCCATGGGCAAGCTCGACGGCAAGGTCGCGGCGGTCACAGGCGGCACGCGCGGCATCGGCCGAGCCATCGCCGACGCGATCCTCGAGGAGGGTGGAAAGGTCGTCGTCAACGGTCGCAGTGCGGAGAAGGGCCAGCAGGCGCTGGACGAGATGGGCGTCGGCGATCGAGCGGTGTTCGTGCAGGGCGACGTGCTGAAGCGGGAGGAGTGCGAGAAGCTCGTCGACACCGCCGTCGAGAACTTCGGCACCATCGACATCCTGGTGAACAACGCCGGTGGGTCGAGCGGCTTCGCGCCGGTGGCCCAGATGTCGGACGAGGCGTGGCTCGAGTGCCTCGATTGG